>NZ_JAUBRO010000092.1:0-11963 GCF_036701945.1 Microcoleus sp. MON1_C1
TAGGAAGCTCTCTCTAAATTCACCAGAATTTCTACTCAGCTAACGCTGAGTAAATTTGTGCTTAGTCTAAACTCCAAGAGAAAGAGCTGCTTGCAAAACAGGAGAAACGAGAGCGTGTGTTTCATAAGCCAGCCAAGGCTGGGGTAGATAAGGCCCTAGTAGAGGTAGGCGGGAGTTAACCTACCATTGATTATTGCTTCAATGCTTTGCCCGAATAAGTCCATTTGAAGGGTTTAGCCATTGTGCAATTGAAGTAATCGATGAATTCAAGGAGACGGGTTTTGAGTTGAGCTTTACTGATGAAATTGGCTCGCCTGAGTAACTTACGAACCAAAATACTGAACCAAATCTCAATCTGATTGAGCCAAGAACAATGCTTGGGGGTGAAGTGAAACACGATTTTATGAGTGAGGTTACGCAAGAAATCGGATCGAGTTGGCATCGATTTAAGAATACCCGATATCCCTTTCACCCCGAGAGGAACCTCAAGCCCTTCAAATTTTGCCACAAACCGAACCAAGGATTCCGATTGATGAGTGTTCAAACAATCCATCACCAGATGCCATTTGACAGCATCAGGGTCACTAGCCATCAGGTGTTCGACGTGGCTCAGATAGTCCAATTCAGTTCGGGTATCGCCAATGGTCGCAGCGACCACCTGACCTTGAGCAACATCAAAACTCGCGATTAATGTTTGGGTGCCGTGGCGAATATACTCAAATTCTCGCCACTCCCGTTTGCCCGGACGCATCCCACGGTCGGAAGACTTGCGCTCGATGGCTTGAATTCCTGTCATCTCATCCATCGAAATCGTCCGCTCTCCCCGCTCGGCACGCTCTATTGCACTCAGGTAGACCTCACAGATGTCTTTGATTTTTTCATCAAACTGTGGGTCGGGGGGGGATTCAACCAGTATTGTGACTGGTGCGGTTTTAAATCGGCTTCTGCCATCAATCTCCCAACATGGCGAGGGGAGATGCTGGTGACTATGCCTTGTTTGAGCGCTTCATCTGCTAGCTCTCGCGCACTCCAATGACTCAGCGGTCGCCCAAAGATTTCCGGTTTCTCACAAGCGAGCGCAAATAATTGAAGAATCTGTTCTAAGCTGAAGGTCATTGGACCTCCGAGTCTCTCGGCATCGGCTAATCGCTGCACTACTTCCAGATTCTTGACACTCAACTCTAACCAACGATTACGCCACAACGAAGCCATCTCTCGACTGATGTTGAGGGCACGAGCGATTTCTCGATGGTTGTATCCTTCGTCTGCTAACAGAATAATCCTGGCTCTTAAGGCAATTTGCTGGGGAGTCCGATGACGGTTGACAATCTGCCACAGTTGCTCTCGTTCTGGAGCTGCCAATTCCAAGGGCTTTGGGGCTAGTCTGGGCATCGATCTGTTCTACCTTCTACATCTTATAAATGGTAGCTCTATTCCCGCCCAAGTGTACTAGCCGAACTTGGCTGCGGTCCGCTACCGTGTTCCCCCCTAGAAAGTATGTCTGTGCTGCCCGATCTTTATCTGCAACCGGGAATCGAGAGTTTTCAGTATTCGGATGATTCGTCCTCCTCGTCGCATGTGCACTATATCGGTCTTCTACCGATGCCCCCAGGACAGCCTGCGCTGCCAACGTGGTGGCATGAACTCGATCGGACAAAGCGCGTGGTTCTTGTGACTCAGGGAACGCTCACGAACCGAAACCTTGGGCAACTCATTGGTCCGACGTTGACTGGCCTCGCGAAGGAAGAAGACGTGATCGTTCTGGCAACCACGGGAGGACAACCGATCGAGTCGATTCTTACCGAGATTCCGGCAAATGCCCATGTCGCGCCGTTTCTGCCTTACGAATTGATTCTGCCGAGTGTAGATCTGCTGCTGACGAACGGAGGATATGGCACGGTAAATCTGGCGCTCGCGCATGGGATTCCGATAGTCTCGGCAGGGATGACGGAGGACAAGGGGGAGATATCGGCGCATATACAGTGGGCTGGTGTTGGAATCGACCTGAGAACCAGTCAGGCAACGGCAGAGGGCTTACGTGCAGCGGCGAGAGAAGTTCTCGATAACCCTGTGTATAGTGAGCGGGCGAAGGAGCTTGGGCTGGAGTTCGCCAGCCACAACACGGAGATGGAGGTGCTCAGACGGATCGAAGCGTGTGTTCTTGAGCCATCGACCGTTTGAAAAATAGGGTTAATGTCAGTAGACCGAAAACTTCTGCGTTAGCGAAGCTCACCGAAGGTATCGCTCTGTGATGGGAACTCTCTCATCTTCTACAGCTTGTATTTTTTTTCCTAACTAACAGTTATTGGCGGTCTTCCCAAAGGAATTCCACTGAGTCTAATTCCTCTCTCTTTTCTCTTTATACTAGGCTCGATTGGAGCGGCTTCGATAAATTTGATCCGCTCCTGAAAGGGTAACTCGAAGTTTTCCGGTGGGGTGGGGGTTGAGGAAAAGGGCAAAGCGAATCTTTTTTATAACGGGCTTCATCCTTTTGTGGGAATTGCAAACCACTTAATCAAGGTCTTTTTTCCTGAAAAATACCACGCTTCACGATAAGTTGCAGCTTAACTCAATGAACTTGCGTGGTCTAAATGAAATGCCTGTTGAAGAATGAGAACAACGAGGGAAATGTCGAGTCAACGCCTTCCTTCGCCTTGAACCCAACCCATACCAATTCAGGAGAAATCCCATGCCACAGTCAATCAACGCAGAACGACTTATCTTAGTCACCGGCGCTACAGGCAATCAGGGAAGCGCGATCGCCCGTCATCTTTTGCAACGCGGCAATTTCAAGGTTCGCGCCTTGGTGCGTGACCCAAACAAGCCTGCATCTGTTGCCCTCCAACAAGCAGGCGCAGAACTCGTAATCGGAGATCTCAACGATCGCGCTTCCATTGATCGCGCTTTGCAAGGTGCCTACGGTGTTTTTTCGCTACAGATCTTTCAAGATGGATTAGACACCGAAATCCGTCAGGGCAAAGCGGTTGCAGCCGCGGCTTCATTGGCGGGCATCCAGCACTTCGTCTACAGTTCGGTGGGTAGCGCCGAACGCAACACAGGTGTTCCCCATTTCGACAGCAAATTTCAAGTCGAAGAATATATCCGAGCGAGCGAGTTGCCCTACACAATCCTGCGACCCGTTTTCTTCTTCTACAACTACAACATGATGCGCCCGATGCTTGAGACTGGAACGCTCTTTCAGCCATTGAGTCCTGAGACGAAGTTGCAGCAGCTTTCTGAAGAAGATTATGGGGAGATGGTCGCTGATGTATTCGATCGCCCCGCAGACTTCATGAACCGCGAAATTGAACTTGCCAGTGTGGACATGACCATGCCGGAAATCGCTGCTGCGTTCAGTCGTGTTTTAGGAAAAACTGTCGAATACCAACAAATTCCGTTTGAAGCGTTTGAGCAGCAAATTGGAGAGGAATTGACTATCATGTATCGCTGGTTTGAGAACGTCGGCTACGCAGCGGATTTAGAACAGTTGAAACATGATTTTCCTGCACCGACGGACTTTGAATCTTATTTGCGCGATCACGACTGGCAAAACCAACCAGAAGGGCATCCGATGTCGGGTCGATAATTCTTTGAAACCACTAAATATAAGAGACAGCCACGGAATCAGGGTCTTTTTTCCTGAAGAATACCACGCTTCACAATAAGTTGCAGTTTAACTCAAGGAACTTGCGTGGGCTAAATGGAATGTCTGTTGAAGAATGAGAACAACAAGGTAAATGTCAAGTCAGCGCCTTCGTTCCCTTGAACCCAACCCATAGCGATTGAGGAGGAATTCCATGAGTACAATCACAACGCAAGATGGCACACAGATTTACTACAAAGATTGGGGTACAGGACAACCCGTTGTCTTCAGCCACGGTTGGCCTCTGAATTCTGATAGTTGGGAAGCCCAAATGCTGTTTCTAGCAGACCACGGATTTCGGGCGATCGCTCATGACCGTCGTGGACACGGGAGATCGAGCCAACCCTGGAACGGAAACGAGATGGATACCTATGCTGATGATCTCGCGACACTGATTGAAACGCTAGACCTGAGCGGAGCTACCTTAATTGGTTTCTCTACAGGCGGCGGTGAAGTTGCCCGCTATATCGGTCGCCACGGCACAGCGCGAGTTGCAAAAGCCGCACTGATCTCCGCTGTTGGGCCGCTGATGCTGAAGACAGAGAATAATCCTGACGGACTGCCGATCGAGGTATTCGATGGGCTTCGCGCCGGCTCCCTGGCTGACAGATCGCAGCTCTATAAGGATCTCGCTAGCGGCCCCTTCTTCGGCTTCAACCGTCCGGGTGCTAACGTTTCGCAGGGCATGAGTGACTGGTTCTGGTTCCAAGGAATGCAGGCAGGACACAAGAACGCCTTCGACTGCATCAAGGCATTTTCTAAGACGGATTTCACTGGTGATCTCAAAAAGTTCGACGTGCCAACGCTGATCATTCATGGCGATGATGATCAGATCGTGCCAATCGGTGCCGCCGCGATCACCGCCGCCAAACTGGTGAAGAATGTCACTCTGAAAATCTATCCCGGCGCACCTCACGGTTTAACAGATACGCACAAGGAACAACTCAACAGCGACCTTCTATCGTTCCTCAAGGACTGACACTAGACGTTGCTGTGAGACATCTTTCTCAGAGGGATGAACCCCGGTGTAAGCATTAGCAATTATTCGCCGCAAGCATTGTGGATTGTATTCAACAAAGAGATTCAGCGATCGCCACGAGAAACTGGAATGTTTAATCTGCACTCGTATCAACTTTAAAACAGAGGTAAGAATGATCACACTTGAGAACAAAGTCGCTTTAGTCACTGGAGCCACGTCAGGAATCGGTAAAGCGACTGCTCTCGCACTGGGAACCGCAGGTGCAAAAGTTGTTTTTTCAGGCAGACGCGACACAGAAGGAGAGGCAACCGCTGCAATGATTCGTCATGCTGGCGCTGAATGTTTATTTGTACATTCAGATGTATCGAGTGAGGAAGATGTCAAAGCGTTAGTACAGAAGACAATTGAGACTTACGGACGCCTCGATTGTGCCTTCAATAATGCAGGGATTGATCTACCTCCAAAACCCCTGCATGAACAATTAATCGAAGACTTTGACAAACTCATGGCAATCAACGTGCGGGGACTCTTTTTGTGTATGAAACATGAGATTGGGCAAATGCTGTCTCAAGGATCTGGAGTGATTGTCAACAACTCCTCAGTCGGAGGTTTAGTTTCGTTTCCAGGGGTATCTATTTACAGCGCGAGTAAACATACGGTCATGGGGCTGACACGAGGGGCAGCGCTTGACTATGCCAAACAGGGTATTCGGATCAATGCGATTAATCCTGGCTTAATTGCGACTGAGATGACGGATCGCTTCACTGACAAGTTGGGCAGCACGGCAGATGGTTTAGCGTCTATGGTGCCAATGGGACGCATGGGTCAGGCAGAAGAAATCGCTCAAGCCGTGGTTTTTCTCTGCTCTGATGCTGCCAGCTACATTACTGGCCAACCTCTGGTCGTAGATGGCGGATTCACAGCGAGCTGATCGAGACAATCAAAATCAGGGCTACTATCTCGTCGAGGAGGCGTGGAGCAGTTGCCGCCAAATCCGTTGACGAAAACCCTGAAACCGCCAACATCAGACCCTCTCGCTAGCGACAGTCGCAGTGAAGCATTCCATCCTAAAAGTGTATCCAGGCTCACCCCAGGGTTTAACCGATACGCACAAGGAACAACTCAACAAAGACCTTCTATCGTTCCTCAAGGACTGACACTAGACGTTGCTGTGAGACATCTTTCTCAGAGGGATGAACCCCGGTGTAAGCATTGGCAATTATTCGCTGCAAGCATTGTGGACTGTATTCAAAGAAATTCAATTTTAGGAGTAGAACCCATGAAATTAAAGCCGATCAGTCAGCAAGTAGTCGCCATCGTTGGCGCTTCTAGTGGAATTGGCAGAGAGACAGCCCTGCGGTTTGCCAAAAAAGGGGCAAAGGTTGTTGTTGCTGCTCGTAGCGAGTCTGGGTTGGCAACGTTGGTGGAGGAGATCAAACAGTTGGGTGGAGAAGCGATCGCCGTCATTGCCGATGTCAGCGAATTTGAACAGGTGAAAGCGATCGCCGATCAAACAGTTGCAGTTTACGGACGACTCGATACCTGGGTGCATATCTCTGGAACCAGCATCGTTGCACCGTTTGACCAAATCACACCGGAAGAATTTAGAAGAGTCATTGATGTCAACCTGAATGGACAGGCGTATGGCGCAATGGTGGCTCTACCGCACCTCAAAAAAGAGGGAGGTGGCGCACTCATTCATGTTTCCTCATTAGCAGCAAGAGTTCCGTTTCCATTACAAAGTCCCTATGCAGCTTCCAAGCACGGCGTAGCAGGCTTTTTAGATTCCATGAGAATTGAATTGCAGTACCAGAAACAGCCGATTAGCGTCACGAATGTGATGCCGGCCATCACAAATACCCCCATTTTCAACAAAATTCGGACGAAAATGGGAGTAGCGCCGGCTGGATTACCGCCTTACAACAAACCCAGCACCGTTGCCGATGCCATTTTATATGTGGCCCAGCACCCTACGCGTGACTTTGTTGTGGGTGATATGGGGCGAGTATTAGAGATGCTGCAACGCATTGCCCCGTTGATTGTCGATCGCTTATTTCTCCAGGTTGGCTTTACCGCTCAACTGACAGGTGAGCCAAAATCGGCAGATGCACCGGATAACCTATATGCCCCAATCTCTGGTTACGACACCGTAGAGGGCGACTTTGGCAAGTTAAGTGTACCCAGCTTCACGGATTGGCTAGATAGAAACCCGCCGTTTAAGTGGGGCGCGCTCACAGTAGTTGCGGCCTGCGGATTGATTGCCATGCTGGGGGGTATTTCAGGCTAAAAACCGTGTTGTTATGGTGTCGCAACTGAAGGCATGACGATTGGTTCCACGCTGATTGACTTCTGTAGCGTTGGCTCCCTGCGGTTGCGATCGCCTAACTCACTCGATGGTAGGTTTCAATTTTTTCTTACTGCTAACTCAATGCCAACAACATTAGAACAGGCTATGAACGTTAACTCACGGACTGATGTTTTTGATGTCATCATCGTCGGTGGTGGCCCAGCAGGTTTGACTGCTGCTTTGATGCTCGGACGAGCCTGCAAACGGGTCTTGGTCTGCGATGCTGGAAAGCCACGCAATCAAGTTGCTCATGCTGCTCATGGTTTCTTGTCTAGAGATGGAATTTCACCTGCACAACTGCTGCAAATTGGACGAGAGCAATTGCGTTCTTATGATGGTGTTGAAACTCAGGTGGGTGAAGTGGTTGATGCTCAAAAATTGGGCGATCGCTTTCAAGTGACTCTGAGTGATGGCAACCAATTTGTCGGTCGCAAACTACTGTTAGCCACGGGTATGAAAGATTCACTTCCGGCAATTGATGGATTCGCAAAACTCTGGGGTAGCAGCATTTTCCACTGTCCTTACTGTCATGGTTGGGAAGTGCGAGATCAACCTTTAGCGATTTATGGCAGAGGTCAGGTAGGACTTGAAATGACATTCATGCTGACCGGCTGGAGCCGCGATTTAGTGTTGTGTTCAGATGGTTCTGCCGAATTAACTGATGAACAACGACAGCAGTTATCAAATTGGGGGGTTCAGCTACGCGAAGAAAAAATTGCTCGACTCGAATATCAAGACGACAAACTAACAGGTATCGTTTTTACGAACAATAAAGTGCTGCCCCGTCGCGGTATATTGCTGCGCCCTCGATCGTATCAGCACAGCCATCTAGCCGCAAAGTTAGGTTGTCAACTTGGCAGCGATGACATCGTACAAGTGGATGAGAGTAAGCAAACCTCGATTCCTGGAGCCTATGCAGTGGGCGATGTGTCTAGCCCTTATTCACAGATCGCCGTAGCAGTCGCGAGTGGGACGCTCGCTGCTGTTTCCATCAATCACACTTTGACTGAAGAAAATCTGGTTCAGCTTAGGTAATCCAAAACGGTTGGAGCGGGGGTTACAGTACATCGAGGCAGGAATTCAAGAGGGATAATTTAAACCTGTTGTTGAGCGCACGTTCCTGCTTGAGCCAATCGTCGAAGCCTATCGCTACATGGAATCCAATCAACAAATGAGCCCAGAAGGACAACCCTCGGTTGCGCTCCGCTTTCTGACTCGATGAAGCACTGCATAATGGTGATCGCGGTGGATAGCGATCTGGCGAATGTTTACCATCTTCTATTGGGTCATTCGTTTTCTGTCCAATCACATTCAGGAGCGTGAAGGGGTATAGCCGAGATACGGGCAAAATAGGACATGACGTAAAGTTTTGTAAATATAAGACAAAATGACTTGAAGTAACAAAGCCTGAAATATTTAGCAGTAAAAGATTTCCGCTTTTTGGGTCTGTACGAAGGCAGAGTATTAGTCATACTCTGCCTTCTCAAACTTGGTTGAATAGTCAGCTAATTTAGGATGCTTTTGTGCTTGCAAACTTCCTCGAAAGCAAAGTCGCGACTTATTTGTTACGTTTCTTAATATCACGTCCTCGGAATGCAGGTATCTCGGCTGTACCCCCTTAGAGGTCACAATTCATCGGGGAAAAAAGCAGCACTGTTACCACTAACTGTGTTTACGACCAAAGCCCGATCGAGAAAATCGTTGCGCCGCTCGCAAGAAGTCTCAGCAATCAGCAAACACCCATGACAAGCAGCCCCATGTAAGAAACGGTCTTCGGCATCATTTTCCGGCCCGTGTTGAGCACACACAGGGTCGTTAGAGCAAAGCCTTCCTAACTCCAATGCGCTGATTAACAGTAATTCAATGCGCTTGCCAATTTGCACCAGTCCCCCCAAAGTTCCATCATTACCAGAGGTGCCGGTATAGAGCAAAATACCGTAGCCTGAATCCCCAGCATAAATGCGTTCCCGGATCGCACTAGCCGCGTAGCCACATTCCAGAGAAACAGCAGTAATTAATAAGTGAGAGAGGGAGTGCAACATAATATAAGGCAATCCCGGAAACTTGGCTTTGTCCTGCGGAATCCCTCTAGTGTTACACCATTTCTGGAAACCTCTATCCAACTCTTCCCCTCTTTCTCGAACAGCTTTTTGCTTCAGCCATTGGTCAATTGCCTGTTTTTTAAAGGCGATAAATACTCCTTCACCCCTATTTTCAATCGCCGGTACCCACGTCGGATCGATGTCAAGAGCTGCCCGTCGCACGTTAATATCTAATTCACCCTCAATATCCGGCATAGCTGCTTCAAAACGAGTAAATCCGACTTGTGCCACGACTTCTCGGAGCCGATGCACTAGAATAATGCGTTCAATGCGAGCTGTTGCGAGAGGATTTAGCCCCTCTAACTTGCGAGCGCGGGCGTAAAAATCTCCTTCGGACACATCTTCCCCGACTTCATCAGGGCTAGCAAGTAAAGTTTCAATCTCCACTTGCTTAATGCTCTTTTTTATATTAGAAAATCCTGCCTTTCTTCGCTGTATTTCTGCCCAAACCGCTTCGTTGCTTAAACCTGCTAAAGCATTAAAAACTTTTTGTTTTTTTCGCTCTTTTCTGATATCATTTAAGTCTTCTGCATATTGCAGGAAATCTTCATAAACTTGATTTACAGCTTCCCTGAGTTTGGCGTCGGTGTCCGGTAGAGAAATCACGCTAAGCACTTGAGCAAAATAAGCATTACTCGCCGATCGCACTAACAGTCGATTATACAAGGAGCGATCGCCCTCTTTAGAAAGGCAAGGTTCTTTTGCAACCGGGCCGAGCCAAGGGCGCTCTCCCAAGCACTTGCCGAGCACTTTAGAATACGGGAGAGTGGCATCAGAAAGGGGGCGACGGGCTTTGCAAGCTTCGCACCGGACGAAGATTTCAGCAAAATCATTGCCAGAACCGCTTTCATCGAGCCACAATTGCCCTCGGCATGGAGCGTCCAAATTGTGGTGGGCAAAAGCATTCCAATTGATATGGCTGATATGTCCGTTGGCGCAAGCTTGCACAAAGCGCACCGGAACAACAGGCTTTTTCTTCTTCTCAGCATTAAGATATTTTCCCTTAACTAAACTTCCCCAACGAATTAAAGGTCTAGTGCGGTATTCTTTGCCGTTGGGAGCTTTCCAAGTGCTATCATCTTGTGCTACAAACCAAGTGGGAAATGTAAATGCGGTGATACCTGTGCGAGAGCCGCTGGGGTTTTGTTCATCTACAGGGGGAGCGTACAGGGCAACGCGGCCCAGGCCGAGAATTTCGGCAACTCGCTCTTCCAGGCGGTCTTCGTGGATGCGCGATTTATCGCCCCGCCACTGGTTTAACCCGCCAATAATAATCGAATAGTTGGGCAAATCGACCATTGCCCCCGGCCCGAAGGTGGTTAAAATTTGACTTTGGCGAATTTGTCCTGATGGGATTTTCATATTGATTTTAGTTAGTTTGTAGTTGGTAGCGTATGTCAGGATTTTTTGGAGACTCGGTAAATAATATTTGTTTATGATGCACCCTACTGAGTTTATTTGTAGGGTGTGCCAGAGAGAAATTTGCTTGCAATTAAATCATCTTTCTTTGCGAGGTATCCTGCGCGAGTTAATCTTCCTCATCAATTTCGATCCCATCTGGATTTCTCACCCACAAATTGACAACAGGTTCCACATCTCTCAAACTGCGCTGCGCTTTAAATTTTTTAGCGGGTTGCGGTTGCCTCTGCAAGTCGGGGTCAAGGGGGTCAAATAATAAAGGGGATGCACGTCCGACTTCTTGCTGATATTGCAAACTGTCTTTTTCCGCAGCAATTTGTTGCCAAGTGTCCAGCAAATCTTTGACTCGATTTTTTAGTTTTAGACGCAATTCTTCTGTTTCTTCGGCGTCTCGGTCTTGGTCGTGGATTTCAGAACGCTGGGCAATGATATCCGCAACAAAATCTAAGTTAGAGCGCTGTTCTGTAATTTTAATTGCATTTAAAGGTGCGGTCATTTCTGAATTACCTAGACGCGCTAAAGCAACGGTAATAGCAGCAATCCCCCGGTCAATGGCACGAGGGGAAAAAGGCGTAACGCTGGTTGCTTCGACTGCCCGGTAAAAAGTGTTGTGCTACGCGCCGAAACGTTCGTAGTGAGAGCGATCTCGCGGTCTGTGTACATTTAATAATGTTACCACTAATCCCGGTCGCTGTTCGTCTCGCCCTACTCGCGAGGTTGCTTGAATGTACTCGGCGGCTGTTTTTGGCTGTCCTAATACGACCATTAACCCGAGGCGAGTTATATCTAAGCCCACAGAAATCATATTAGTTGCTAGTGCAGCGTCCACCCGGTGTGCGTCTGAAAAAGCTAAGGCTAAACAGCGCTTTGCTTCCGAAACTTGGCTAGTGCTAACGCGAGAAGTTAATTCTAAAGGTTCATCGTTAATTTGGCGGTTAGCGAAACATCCTGACTGCTCATTTTCCCGTTTTCTCTGGCTATACCCTAACAATCTAGATTTGACTTCATCTTCAACGATGCGCCGACTTCCCCCCAGTTCTCGCAGGGAGTTAAAATAGCCCAATAAGGTCATGTAAGAGTCAGAAGGATTATTTTTATTCCTCGCGCCGCCGTTGGCATCCCAATGTTTTTGAGCCGCCCCTAATACAGCTAAATAAGTTCGCAGCAAGATGACTTTTAAGCTGCGACCTTGAGCGGCAATGCCGATATAAGTGCGGGGGTTTTGCTCCGTAGCGGGGACAGTTTTGGCGAAGAATGAATCGCGTCGGTCTGGGCCAGGAGGCGGAAAAACATCGACTTCGGTGCGACCAAATAAGGCGCGAATTTGTTTTGTTGCTCGCCGTACGGTTGCAGTTGAAGCAACTATTTTAGGATAGATTTTTTTGCCATTTTTGTCAATATAGCAATTCCATTTGAGATGTAAATATGGATTTCTCTGGTAAAATAGGAAAGTTTGATAATAAATGAAAGGGA
>NZ_JAUBRO010000005.1:0-83043 GCF_036701945.1 Microcoleus sp. MON1_C1
TTCCCTTTCATTTATTATCAAACTTTCCTATTTTACCAGAGAAATCCATATTTACATCTCAAATGGAATTGCTATATTTCAAAGTCGAGAGAGATTTTCCCAGAATTATTGAAGCGGATCTCCGAAATGGCGTTGGCGATGTTCGCTACACTATCAGCGTTGCCGAGTGCCGACGCTTTTCAATACCAGAATTAGATGTAATTTCTCTAATCAGCCGCAGCCATGAGTGAACAAGCCAAATTAATACCGAATCTGCTGCTAATCCTATTTGCTGCCCTTCAGGGCTATATTTCAAAATTAAGACTCGCGTCGATCCTGTTCTATTCAAAAACGAGAAAGAACTGTTCGGATTCTGAAGCTACAATTGCTGCATGGATATTCTGTAGGAGCGATCGCACAATGCGTTATAATGCCGATAGGAGATAATGGTGCGGGTCAATGACACAAGTTCTCGACCGGGAAACTCTCGATGGGCGAGTGGTGCTCAACGGCACTTGGGAGCAATTCAAGTTAATCCAGAAGGTTTCGGAAGCTTCCCCTGGCATAAAGTTGTCTTTTTTTGCAGGGGCGATCGAGATTCTGATGCCGGGATTCCAACACGAAAATTTTTCTGAAATCATTGGTTACTTAGTGACCACTTTTCTGCTGCAACAAGGTTTTAAGTTTTACCCTTCTGGTTCAATGACGCAGGAGAAGACGCCAGAAGCTTCTACTCAAGCAGACAAATCGTTTTTCTTGGGAGAACCTAAGTTGATTCCCGATTTGTCGATCGAGGTGGTTTATACTAGCGGTGGACTGAGCAAATTGCCAAAATATCGAGCTTTGGGCGTGCCTGAAATCTGGTTTTGGGAAGATGGCACGCTGCGGCTGTATCATCTCCGCGAAGATGGCTACGAGCAAGTAATTCAGAGTCAACTGTCAGGATTGGAAACGCTGGATATCGATTTGCTAAGACGCTGCATTTTAATGGGTGAAACTGATTTGGCTGAAGCGGTTAAGGTTTTTGGCCAGGGAATCTCGATAGATATTACATGACTGCAAGACGTTCGATTTTCCTAATTGGCGATCGAAATTTTAGTGGTTTTGGCAACATCTGGAAAAAATAGCATCCCCACATCCCGGGCTTCTTAAATAAGTCTGGTTCTGCTGTTGCTGGGAACGAGAAATACAGTCTTTTGTAGGGGCAATCCCCCTGCGGTTGCCACTCCTGAGAGGTAATGTTGCGGATATCGTGCAATTAAATAATCTCCGCAATCAAAGGTGAATATAAATCCGGGGTTCAGTTCGCAGACAATGAAAATTGCACAAAAGCTCGATCGCAAATTATCTCTTTAACAAAAACATGGCAACACTTTACGTTAACCCGCAAACAGGCAGCGATGCCGCAGCCGGCACCCAATCCGCTCCATTCAAAACTATAGCCCGCGCGATCGCCCGCGCTGCATCGGAAAGCACTATTCAGTTAGCACCGGGAATTTACAGCGCTGCTAGTGGCGAAAAATTTCCCTTGGAAATTCCCTCGGGAGTAAAAGTTGTTGGCAATGAAACTAACAAAGGTAGAGGCATTCTGATTCAAGGCAGTGGCAAATTTGTCAGTCCCACCGCTGCGGGCCAAAATATCACGATACTGCTAGCAACTAATTCGGAATTGCGCGGAGTAACTGTTACTAATCTCGATACTCGCGGCACGGGAGTCTGGATTGAGTCAACTTCTCCGACTGTGGCTAACTGCAGTTTCACACTTTGTAAGGGCGAAGGCGTTTTTGCCACGGGCACTGCTAATCCTGCGATTCTCGACAACATATTTGTGGGAAACTCCGCCGCTGGGGTGATTGTGGCGGGAACTGCTAAAGGAGCAATACGGCGCAATATTTTTCAAAAGACGGGTTTCGGCATTTCTCTGCAAGCTCAGTCGGCTCCTTTGATTGCTGATAACCAAATTTTGGAAAATCGCTCCGGTATAGTTTTAGCGGGGGAATCTAAGCCGATTTTACGCAAGAATCGCATTGAAAAAAATACCGAAGACGGTTTGACTGCGGGGGGGAAGTCGCTGCCAGATATTGGTACTGCTCAAGATTTGGGCGGCAATATTTTTCAGAATAACGGTGAATTAGACTTGCAAAACGCGACTGGGGTTAAGATTTCTGCGGTGGGAAATCAGCTCAATTCTTCGCGGGTGAAAGGTTTATTTGAGTTGGGCAATGTGACGCCAACTCCGACTCCTGGGGAGGTAAAGTTCAGCGACACCAGCACGCACTGGGCCAAGGATTTTATCGATCGCTTGGCAAAGATGAATATTGTTAGCGGGTTTCCCAACGGCACTTTTCAACCTTACGAGATTGTAACTAGAGCTCAGTATGCGGCTATGCTGGCGAAAGCGTTTGAATTGGTGCCGCGCCGTGAGGCGACGGTTTTTAAGGATGTGGCGGCGGATTTTTGGGCTAAGGGAGCGATCGACCAAGCTAATCGAGCTGGCTTTTTGGCTGGATATCCAGACAGCACGTTTCGCCCGGAGCAGAATTTGACTAGAGTTCAGGCGATCGTTTCTTTGGTAAACGGCTTGCAGTTGGCGGGCGGCAACCCCAATTCTTTGAGCGTTTATGTCGATCGAGCTCAGATTCCCAGTTTTGCCACCGACGAGATAGCAACCGCCACAGAGCGCAAAATCGTGGTCAACTATCCCGCGCGCGAAAAGCTTTGCCCCGCCCACGACATCACCCGTGGCGAGATATCCGCCCTCATCTACCAAACTATGGTAGCCACAAAGCGGGCCGATCCTATTAACTCTCCTTACATCGTCTAAGGGAATTGGAAGACAAGGGAGAGGATAACTTGGGGTACAAAGAACCAACCCATATTCCCTCGCCCTTGTCTCCAATTGCCTCACTCTCACCCACTTTCACCCACTCTCACCCACTCCCACTCTCCCAAGTCTTGATTTGCGAGTACCCGAATCGTTTTATGATTAAACATTAAGAAATTAAGCAATCCTTAAGGTTTGACTGTCAGATTATGGCTAAAATTCAATTTTCTCGGGGTATAGACGAAGAGGCTGTGCCCGAAGTGCGCCTAACCCGTTCTAAAACGGGAGCTCAAGGCACTGCCACATTTATCTTTGAAAATCCCAAAGCTCTCAGCAGCACCAGTACCGAAGACATTACTGGAATGTACATGATCGACGAAGAAGGCGAAATCCTCACTCGCGAGGTTAAGGCTAAGTTCATCAACGGTCAGCCTGCCGGTTTGGAAGCTCTTTATCTAATGAGAAATCCCGAAGAATGGGATCGATTTATGCGTTTTATGGAACGCTACTCGGAAGCAAACGGCTTAGGATTTAGCAAGGCATAATTGATGGGGAATAGGGAATGGGGAATGGGGCATGGGGAATGGGGCATTGGTTATTGGTTATTAGTTATTAGTTATTTGATGATCAATAATTAATAACTAATAAATCACAACTAACTAATGACTTCTTCCCTCTTCCCTTTTCCTGATTTCCTCTTCCTTCTTGCTTCTTCCTTTTTCCTTCAACATCTGTTATATGACGCAAATTCCTCACCCCGACTTATCTAAAATAACCGTAAACTGCGCTATCATTACTGTTAGCGACACGCGCTCGGCCGAAACAGACAATAGTGGCTTGTTAACTAAGAAGCTGCTAAAAGATGCGGGTCACTCTGTGGTAGCTTACACTGTTGTTAAAGATGATGCGGCCAAAATTGTATTGCAAATGCAGGCTTTTTCCCAGCGTGAAGATGTGGATGCAATCATTTTTAACGGCGGCACGGGCATCGCTCCCCGAGATACGACTTATGATGTGATGGAGAGTTTGCTAGACAGGATTTTACCAGGATTTGGTGAAATATTTCGGTTTTTGAGCTATCAAGAAATTGGTTCGAGGGCGATCGCCTCTCGCGCAGTTGCAGGGGTGTATCAAGGCAAGTTAGTCTTTTCTCTTCCGGGCTCTAGCAATGGTGTAAAACTAGCTGTGGAAAAGCTAATTTTACCTGAATTAGTTCACTTGGTGACGCAGTTGCGGGGAGGGTGAGAGCGAAAGTTCGGTTAAGTGACTGACCGAAAGAAATTTGGTTACAAGTCGCCCGAGGCATCGGTGGAGTGAGAAAAAAGCTTTGAATCCTCATCGCAAGCCCCCGGGTTTAGCAGTGAGGTCGCTTTCTTCAATCTAAAATCTAAAATCTAAAATCGACTGACTGCATTCACCGCAAGAAACGGGTGGCTTTGAGCCTGCTCTATGGCTAAAGTAAGGAAACATCAAAATTCCCTTGATTTAGACTAGATGATTTCGATGCAGAATGCGAGTGTCTATGCTAGCGAAGATTATCACCGGATTGCTCGGGCGATCGCCTTTATGCGACAACACCACCTAAACCAGCCCAATCTGGCAACTGTGGCCCAACACATAGGACTGAGTGAATATCATTTTCAACGCCTATTTACTCAATGGGCCGGCATTAGCCCCAAGCGGTTTTTGCAATATCTAACAGTTGAATATGCCAAGTCAAAAATCACTCACACTAAAAGCCTTCTAGACCTAACATTGGACGTGAGACTATCGAGTCCCGGACGATTGCACGATTTATTTGTGAACTTAGAAGCAATGTCACCAGGGGAGTTCAAAGCAGGCGGAGCAGGTTTGCAAATTCGCTATGGCATTCACGATACCCCTTTTGGCAAATCTTTAATTGCTACAACTGCCCGTGGTATTTGTAATCTTTATTTCTTGGATACAACAGACGAACAAACCGCCGCACAAAGACTGCGATTGGAATGGAAAAACGCTGAAATCATTCGTGATGAGCAAGCCACTCAATCATTGCGTGACCTGATTTTCAATTCAGAAACTTTCAGCGAGCAAAAACCACTAACGCTGTTGGTAAAAGGCACTAACTTTCAGATTCAAGTTTGGCGAGCACTTTTGAAATTGCCATTTGGTGCGATCGCAACTTATCAAACTATAGCTCAAATGGTAGCACGGCCAACTGCTGCTAGATCTGTAGGAAATGCGATCGGTAACAACCCGATCGGCTATCTAATTCCATGTCACCGAGTCATTCGAGAATCTGGAGAACTCGGTGGCTATTGCTGGGGAGTAGAACGTAAAACAGTCATGTTAGGTTGGGAAGCTAGCCGTACAATCTGCGATCAATCGGGAAGAAAAGCTTAAGTTACATGGCTGCACGATCGAGGCAAATACACCGGGGGAATCCATATGGGGTGAGAGATACAACCCACGGAACTACCCTTGCAGGAATAGAGTGGTCTAACGCTCCGCTTCACCCGCCGCAGACAATTTCTTGGTTCCACCAGACAACCTTGATATGGTCGGTGTGCAAGCGGGTTGTTAGGCTACACTATCCAGCAATTGTCCCACTATATTCTTCGTGACACTCAGCTTGAGGAGGTTAATTTTACGTTCCCTCCGCTACGTTGTAAAATCGTCTCTGTTATCAAGTTCTCTCGCCATACTATCCCGATTTGCGCTTCAAAGCTATCACTCGGGTTTAAACGCCCTGAATAAACCCCTAAAAGCCGCCAACTCAAAGGACGTTCCACAACGCTAACCTTGTTTGTTGCACGGTCAAGAGAGTAGTGTCGCCAGTTAGAAATTGCTAAACAAGGTGCCCCTGACATGCCTTCCCTAGTGGCGGTATCAACATAAAAAAAACAATTTATCCCCTGACCAAACTCCAACGATGAAGCTAGACTCGCTCGCTTCCAGATTGGCAAAAAGCCATCTGCTGAAAGTCCAAGAGGATAGCCTGGCAGGAAGAGGTTATCTCCAAGATCAATCAACATATCATGATCATGCCCGCTAGAATCAAAAAGATCCCTTGCCAAGCCAACCTCATTTGCTTCAATTGGCAGTACGGCGACATCAAAATCTTGACCACGAATCGGATGTTGAAACCAAGTTGCTTCTAGATTTGAGGCATCGCCTAATGAGCGTATAACTGGCTTAAAAGTGAGGGATTCCTCTTGAAACGAAGCAAAATAAAATCTACAAGCATCTGGTACAGCACAACTTTTATGTTTAGGTTGACCGCTTTTAGGATCGCGTCCTGAGAAAACATGCCAGTTACTTACCAAAAACCAATTGGATTGATACTTCAAGAAAAAACCCGTTGCGTTACCAACTAGATGATCGTTACAAAGTAACTCTATTTTTGTGATTGAAATCGTCAGTAAATTCGCAGTAGTTGCCATTAGTAAAAACCTATAATGTACAGTGACGAGCAGTGCATCTTGTTGTAGAAATTTTTTATATTTAAGGGCTGAATTTATGGTAATACATTTTTTTTCAGTCTAACTTATAATTGTATCGCAGTTGCTTGATGCTACAAGAACAACGACTGCAACTCCAGCTTGCTGCAAGTTTTGCTGATAGCGCAAATTTTGATCTGTGGTGAGCAGAATTGTGAAGCCCTCTTGACTCATAAGCCGCAGCAATTCACCGTTCTTTTTTCCTGACCATCCCATCTCAACAACTGTGCGTATCTCGTAATCAGCAAGTTCACGCTTTAAAGGTCGTGGGGCACATTCATCAAGCAGGATTCGCATAGGCTGTCAGCATTTCCTTGGCTAATTCAAGAGCTGCAATTGTCTGCTCCCGACTGACACTAGGGAAATGGTCGAGAAATACCTCTAATGAATCACCAGCCTCCAGATAATCAAGTAGGGTTCTCATTGGTACACGAGTCCCCACAAAAACAGGGGTTCCCCCCAGAATATCGGGGTCGCTATGAACAACACGGGATGTTAATGTCATAACAAATTTAGCCAACTGGCTACCAGCTTTTACAACAATTGTATCCCAAAGTCCTTTGATTTTCGTGAGCATAATGCCCAAAGGATCGCTAGCATCCATTTCATCTAAAACTACAACTTTTAGCAGTTTAGGTTGGGAAGCTAGCCGTACAATCTGCGATCGATCCCGATAGCATTACTATTTTTGCTACTTGCCTTCGCAATCGATCGCAGATAAATTTCAGGCTGCAAGGTCGATCGAGGACTTCGGAGTATGTCAAAATACACTAGAAATATTGTGTATCGCCAGTTTTGCAATGACGCTGCCTACCGGATCTCGTTCTCCTGCTTTGTTCCAAACGCTTTCGCTGGTAGCTGACCCGATCGCATTTTTCGATCGCTACTCTGCCAAATACGGCGATACATTTACCGCCCGCGTGTTGGGGCCCTCTTCGCCTCCCGTGGTGTTTCTGGGCCGTCCAGAAGCGATTCAGGCGGTGTTTACGACCTTAGCCGATGCCTTTGAGTTTGGCAAAGTGACCAACGTATTTCGCCCGCTGGTAGGAAATGAATCCCTCATTATGAATGAAGGGACGCGACATCTGCGACAGCGACAGCTATTAATGCCCGCCCTGCATCGGGAACAGTTGCACAGTCAAGGGCATTTGATTGTTGATTTGACGAAAAAGCAGACGATCGACTGGAAAGCCGCAGATGCGATCGCAGTCCGCGAAGAAATGTCAGAAATTTCGCTGCAAGTAATCTTGCAAGTCGTGTTTGGATTAGTGCCGGGAGAGCGCTACGAACGCCTGAAACAATTGCTCAGCAAGCTTTTAGAGGCGATTACCTCTGAGCTGTACTCCATGCAATTTTTCTTTGAACCGTTGCAGCAAAATTTAGGGCCTTGGAGCCCGTGGGGGCAGTTTTTGCAGCAGATGGCGCAGATTGACTCGCTGATTTATGCGGAAATTGCCGAGAGGCGATCGCATTCTCTGGATTCGTCTCGCACGGATATTCTGTCGGTGTTGATGATGGCCCGCGACGACAGCGGCGAATCCATCGGCGATCGAGAATTGCGCGATCAGTTGATGACGCTGTTGTTGTTGGGACATGAAACGACTGGATCGGCGTTGACTTGGGCGTTTTACTGGCTGCATCAGTTTCCCGAATGTCTCGCTAGATTGCGGCAGGAATTGGATGAATTGGGCGAGAATCCCGATCCGATCGCCCTTTCGCAGTCGCCCTACTTAACAGCAGTCTGCAAGGAAGCGCTGCGGGTTTATCCAATTGCCTTAATTTCGCAGCCGCGCAAGGTGAAACGGACGATCGAACTCGAAGGCTATACATATCAACCGGGAACGATTTTAATCCCCTGTGTCTATTTGGCCCACCGTCGGCCTGAAACCTACGAAAATCCCGCTCAATTCAATCCCGATCGCTTTTTAGAGCGCAAGTTTTCCGCCTCTGAATTTTTACCGTTTGGAGGCGGGAGTCGAAGCTGCATCGGGATGGCGTTATCGATGTTTGAAATGAAACTCGTTTTAGCAACGGTGCTGTCTTCCCGTGAGTTTGTATCGAATCTCGATCGGCCAATTCGTCCGGCGCGCCGGGGAATCACCTTTGTTCCGCCCGATAGATTCCGATTAACGGTTGTGGGCGATCGGCGTTAGATTCATTGCAGTAAAACGCCGTGTCAAGCAAGATATGTTATTCGATGAAAATCCCAGCAACTTTGTCTCCATTCATCGTCATGTGTGCCACAAATTCATCTCCACCATCTTCAAAACTCAGCTTCCACAAATAAATCGGAGAATTACCTTGTTTTATCTCACCAAAATAAGTAATTGAGTATCCCTTTTGCAGGCGTGAAGCGAGCTGCTCGCTAACATCGTCAAACATTTGTTGTGTAATGCTCGCTTTGTAGCCTGCATCACCGACTGTAGTAAAAAGCTCGTAATTTTTCGATGCAGTCGCATTCAAAATAACCTGCAAACAATCGATGACGTTTTGAGAGGGGGCTGTCGGGGTCATGATGATGTCCTTGTTTTAGGGTTCTATCAAAATGTGTAACAAATAACGGTGTGAATAGTTCCTACTGCTGTCTAATATCAAATCCGGTAGCATCGGAATTATTTATCGGTAGGGGGCGCGGGAACAGAAATTTTTAAATCCACAAATTAGACTATTTACACTCACGCACCGCCCCAAAGATTGAATAATATCGATGCAACTTTACTATTTATAGCAGTTTTCAATCGGATGAAGTACAGCTTTAGACACGGCAGTGCCGTCTCCTACCCGATATCTGTACTTCACTCTACTGGCAACCGCTATATCGCCTTAGCAACAATAGTCCGGTGTCGGAGTGTATTGCAAGTAATTGTCGGCTGGGCAAAACCAGAATCTACCAAAGCTTGCTCGATATCCAACCCAAAATACTGATCCAAATAAGGCTCCGTACTCTTGAGCAAAGTCAAAATATAAGGAGGCATTTTGGCATAAACTTCCGACTGAGGATTCATATCCATAATTGTCAAATGTCCGCCAACACGTAGCAAACGCCTCGCTTCCCGGAATATTTCTCTAGTAGCTTTCTGCGGCAATTCGTGACAAACTAAACAAATAGAAACTAAATCAAAAGCAGCCGCCGGTAAACCAGTAGATTCAGCAGCAGCGTGAACCCAAGTCGGAGACTTTTGATTTGAAAATTCAGATTCTCGCTGTTGGGAACGGTATTTAGCAACTGCTAAAAAATAAGGCGACAACTCCACCCCAGTCATCTTCGCTTCCGGGTAAACCTCCCCAAGAGCAAAGGTACTCATTCCCACGCTGCATCCCAAATCAACAATATCTTGCGGTGAAGAAGCAATTTGAGATTTGATGACTTCGTGATAGCTGGCCCGGAGTTTTGCATCGCCTTCTGCACCCGCTTCCGGCCAAATTCCCGCGTGAACTGTACGGGCGGCAACTTCTACTTCTGTAGCAGCTTCCCAGCTCATATTACCTTGTTCGTAAGCGTGAAATGAAGTTAGATAATATTTCGGGTAAACAATATCTGGATTTTGGACACTGAGCAATTCTGCATCCCAATTTCGAGCTAAAAGTGCTTGGGCTTCTTGTCGCCAATGCACTCCGATTTTTTCGGCTCTTTTTATCATCATTTCCCGCGCTTGGTGCTTGGCTAGATTAGCTAAAGGTTTGATGGAAAGGACGCCATTTACTAAACGCGATGCTACTCCGGGAGTTTTGTTAACTGCAACAGTCATATTTTATTTTTTTCTATTTTGCGCCCTCTATTTTAACACGTTTGGGCGATTTTGAGTCGGTCACTATAATGAAACTTAACTTTGTGCTGGCGAATGAAATGCAAATGTTTTGTGGAAAAGACTTTTTTTTAATGAACCGCAGAGGGCGCCGAGAACGCAGAGTTAGAGAAGAGAGAAAAGCTCAGAGGATTGCAAAACAGGAGCTGGTCGTCTAATATTTATTTGTGCTTACCTACTTAGTTCTGGGGAATTCCTCTGGAATCGGGAATCGGATTTGCCGAAGTTGGAGTATTTGGAAGAACACTTTAAATCTGGCTATTCAGGAGTTTGTGATGAGCAAATCTATTGTGGAATTTGTTGACAATTTGCAGTCTGGTGGCGTCACTGTGATGATGTTAAAATCTCTCGATTTTGTGGTTCCGGGGGAGTGGAACAATCTAGTGGGTTTTGATAATACTATTCAAGCGCTGACAGGGGAAACAAAGCGCAAGTTAGTTGGGAAAATTCGCGATCGCGCGATCGAGCTTTACGCTAACCCCAATGAGCCATATCAAGGCGTACTCAGGCTTTACCAGTTAGCAGACAGCGCCGACAGTGCGTTAGGTGCAACGGCTATGGCGAATAAAATTGGCGAAAATATCGGCTTTCTTTCCTTTCTCAACCGCCTCACTCCCAAAGCTGACACAACTCAAACGATCGACTTGTGCGTCAAAGTGGCGATCGAGCTAATTGCCTACTGCAAACTTAACAATATTTCCCTTGACAATGTGGGAAGCTTTGGTAATTATTTATCCCATTACAAGGGCGAATCTCTGATGCGGATGGCTGCTTTAGTTTGTGCTGACGGTTTAATTCCCCTTGGCCCGGACTTCATTAGAGTAGCACAAAATACCCTAGGCGGATTGAATCCTTCAACCTTGCAGCAAAACTCAACATTCCAAAATATCAGCAACCTAATTCCGGGCGCAAATAATTCACAAAAGTTCGGATTTGTGACAGCAAGTTTCGCCTCAGCCCAAGGTTGGATGAACAATTTAGTACAGTCTCGCGGCTTAACTCCCGCCATAGTTTTAGGCCATCTCAAGCAATACATTGATGTTGCCGATGACAAATTGGATTATGTGGCGGCGTTTTTAGACATGACTACCAATTATTACGAACATACGGGAATTCAGACGGTTGCTCGCCGATTGATCGATCGAGCTTATGCTGAAATAGCCTCTGGCAGATACTAGAAAAGTCGTTCCCAGGTGAGGGAACAGAGCGAACAGCGAGGCTCTGCCTCTAAATATGCGTTCCCAGGCAGAGCCTGGGGACGAGGGAATAAACCTCGCAATGTGAGTTAAAATAAGCAGATTATGTTAGCAAACCTCTTTTAATCGCATTGTGAAAAACAAATCGCTTCCTTCATTCGTAACAGTCAAGCTAGGCAAATTTGTCTGGACATCAATGTGGCAATTAATGATGTCAAAACTAGCGCCGCCCGATCGCACCGGAGCATACATTCGCCCCAGCAGCAGTTTCCGCAACTTTGTCAGCACTGCACCAGACAACCCTCACGGGCCCGCTGCGGGACGGTATCGCCTCTTCGTGGGTACGGGATGCCCTTGGGCGCACCGCACTCTGGTGACGAGAGCGCTCAAAGGGCTTGAAGATGCGATATCGGTGTCGATTGTCTATCCCTCTGAAGGGGGAATGTGGGTGATGGAGTCGGAGACTTTTGGCTGCAACACGATGCCCGAACTTTACCAGTTGGCTTTACCGGGCTATCAGGGGCGGTGTACAGTGCCGGTGCTGTGGGATGACTCGAAAAAGGCGATCGTCAATAACGAGAGTTCGGAAATTATTGTGATGCTAAACTCGGAGTTTAACGAGTTTGCTAGCAATCCTCAAATGGATCTTTATCCTCTGGATTTGCGATCGCAAATTGACGAGTGGAATGAGAAGATTTACCAATCGGTGAATAACGGCGTTTATCGCTGCGGTTTCGCGCAATCTCAAGCTGCTTATGACTCGGCTTGCAGTGAATTGTTTGCTGTTTTAGACGAGATCGATCGCTCGCTCTTGAGGAGTCGTTACCTTTGTGGCGATCGGGTGACTTTAGCAGACGTGCGGCTTTTTACTACTCTATTCCGTTTTGATGCAGTTTACTACAGCTTGTTCAAATGCAATGTGCGCCGCATTCAAGATTACGAGCATTTGGGAGCTTATCTGCGCGATTTGTACCAGTTGCCGGGAGTTGCTGCCACTTGCGATTTGGAGGCTGTGAAGCGCGATTATTACGGCAATTTGTTCCCGCTGAATCCCGGCTGCATTATCCCCGCTGGGCCCGATCCGGCGAGTTTGCTCAAAGCTCACGATCGCGCCGGGCTCAGAAACCGGGTTTCTTAACAAAATCGGGCGTGAAGATGCCAGAATAATCGCAGAAACCCGGTTTCTTGGATGCTTGGGCAGAAACTCAAAAACCGGGTCGATCTCGTTCCCAGGCTCTGCCTGGTAATGCATATCCAGAGGCTGGGCCTCGCCTTAACCCTCTAAAAAACCCTCCATTCTCTCCTTTACTCCAACCTCACGATCGACAAAATATTGATGTTATTTTGAAGTGAGCTTAATCAATATTCAAAATCAAATCATGTCTGGCGATCGCCCGAGTCATCTCAAAAGGCGATCGCACTTATATACAAAAATCCAAACAAGGAATTGGCCATGTTAGGAAATGAGGCTTATCGGAAAGTACAGCAGCGCATTGAACAGGCACGGCGACAGCGAGCAATAGCACTTGATCTTAGCTACATGGAACTGACGGAACTGCCAGAGGCGATCGCATCCCTCACCCAGTTGCGACAGCTTTACCTCTCCTACAACCAACTGAGGTCACTACCAGAGGCGATACGCTCCCTCACCAGGTTGCAACTGCTTGACCTCAGCAACAACCAACTGAGGGAACTGCCAGAGGCGATACGCTGCCTCACCAGGTTGCGACAGCTTGACCTCTACAACAACCAACTGAGGTCACTACCAGAGGCGATCGCATCCCTCACCCAGTTGCGACAGCTTTACCTCTACAACAACCAACTGACGGAATTGCCAGAGGCGATCGCATCCTTCACCAGGTTGCAACAGCTTGACCTCAGCAACAACCAACTGAGGGAACTACCAGAGGCGATAGGCTCCCTCACTCAGTTGCAAGAGCTTTACCTCTTTGACAACCAACTGAGGGAACTACCAGAGGCGCTCGCATCCCTCACCAGGTTGCAAGAGCTTGACCTCAGCAACAACCAACTGAGGGAACTGCCAGAGGCGCTCGCATCCCTCACCAGGTTGCAAGAGCTTGACCTCAGCAACAACCAACTGAGGGAACTGCCAGAGTCGATCGCATCCCTCACCAGGTTGCAAGAGCTTGACCTCAAAAACAACCAACTGAGGGAACTACCAGAGGCGATCGCATCCCTCACCGAGTTGCAACGGCTTGACCTGAAAAACAACCCTCTCAATCCTGACCTCGCTGCTGCCTATGAGCAAGGCACTGAAGCCGTCTTGCAATACCTGCGGGCAAAAGCACAAGCACAAATCACCCTGAATGAAGCCAAACTGATTTTGATCGGTGAAGGTGAGGTGGGCAAGAGTTGTCTGTTGGGAGCATTGCGCGAGGATGAATGGCTAGAAAGTCGTCCCACCACTCACGGCGTTGAAATTAAGCCAGTTATTGTCACCCATCCCGACAGTGGCACAGAGATATCACTCAATGGTTGGGATTTTGGCGGTCAACCGATTTATCGATCGACACACCAGTTGTTTTTCAGTGCTCCAGCCGTGTATCTGGTGGTGTGGAAGCCACGGGAAGGCCCCCAGCAGGGCTTTGTCAAAGAGTGGATTACCCTGATCAAGCATCGGGAACCAGATGCCAAAGTGCTAGTAGTCGCCACCCACGGCGGCCCCGGACAGCGACAACCTGACATTGACAGACAGGAAATTCAGGATCGATTCGGCAGCGATACGGTGCTTGACTTCTTCCATGTAGACAGCAAACCCGACCCTCAGAACTCCTGCACCGGGCTGGCAGAATTAAAACAAAAGATTGCTAGTGTCGCCGCATCTCTTCCCGAAATGGGACGTTCCGTTCCCGCCAAGTGGCAGCGAGTGCGGGAAATCTTGCAGACAAACGACAAAGCCTATCTGCCCTACAATGATGTCCTTGCCATCTGCGCTCAACAGGGAATCGATAAAGAACAAGCAGAACTTTTCCTTGGCATTTCCCATATCTTGGGGCATATCATCCATTACCATTACGATCCAATACTGCGCGATATCGTCATCCTCAAACCCGACTGGCTAGCAAAGGCAATCAGCTTCGTACTCGATGATGAAACAACCCGCCGCCGCAACGGTTTAGTAGATTTTGAGCATCTGGGCCAATTATGGAGTAATCCCCCGTTTCCAGGCGAGGACGGCTACCCGAAAGAACTACATCCCATCTTTCTCAAGCTGATGGAACGCTTCGATTTGTCCTACCAGGTGGTGCTCGACCCAGCTAAACCCAGCAATACCAGCTTGATTGCTCAACTTGTACCCGATACACGCCCGGAATTGCCCAATTGGGGACAGCAACCGGAAGGGGGAGACAGACAACAAGTGCAAATCTGCCGGATTGTGGACGATCGAGGACAACTTGCAGTAGCAGAAGGATTGTTTTACAAGTTGATTGTGCGCTTGCACAAATACTCACTGGGGCGCTGCAATTACGAAAAAAGTATCCATTGGCAACGGGGTTTGATGCTTGACAACGACTACAACGGTCGGGCATTGCTGGAATATGTTAACACTGATGTAAAAATTACCGTGCGGGCAGCTTATCCAGAACGGTTCTTGTCTTATCTCACGGAAGAGATTAAATGGCTAGTCGAGAATTTCTGGGAAGGATTGCGATGTAATGTGATGGTTCCCTGCATTGCGACTTGCGGTATGAATTCGCCTGGAAACGGGCTATTTGAGGTTGAGAAACTAATTGAGAGCAAAAAGAAGAATCGTCATGAGTATCCCTGTCCCATTTCAGGCTGTGGTGAATGGCAAAACATCGATCGTCTGCTGAATAACGCGCCGACTGCTCAACCCCCATCCCAAGAAATCGGCATTCAGCAATGGCGAAATATTCTCAAAGACGAGCTAAAAATCATCCGCAAAGATTTAGTGATTGTCGATCGTCGAGGTCAAGAACGTTTTGAGTCATTGTCTCAAGATCAGCGCAAGATTCTCAGCCAAATCGATGAGGAATTTGCGTCGCTAATGCAAATGCTCACCGATGAAGCGAAAGATGGCCCGCGCCTGTTCAGTTTCAAGCCCGTCGATCCAAAGTTTTTCGATCGCCCAAAATGGATAAGTACAAAATTGCAAATTACCCTCTGGTGCGAACACTCTCGTCAACCGCTTCCCGCCTTAAATCCTAACGACAAAAAGCAGGGAGTTTATGAATTGGAAGTGTCGCGCGAATGGTTTACCAAAGCAGCCCCCTATCTCAAAATTTTGAGCGGAACCCTTAGTCTAGTCTTACCTGTCGCAGCCTCAGCAACCAAGCTAATGCTAGATGAAGCCACCTACAAAGGCATTGAAGAGGAACTCGATTTAGGACAAAAAAGCATCGAGTCTACCTTGAAAGGAAGCGATTTAGCGACTAATTTGTCTACCGGAAGTGATGCCCCTGATTGGCAACAGGGCGAAGCAGCCATCCGCGCCCAAGGCTCGATTTTGCGAGAATTACACGCCCTGCTAAAAGCAAAAGATCCTGGCTTTGGTGGTTTGGTGCGGGTGCAGAACAGACGCCGCGAATTTCTGTGGGTTCACGAGCAGTTTGTAGATGAATATTAATATTTTTATATTGACACCTTTATTACGATCGTGTGAAAATTTAAACAGCACATTCCTCGTTCCCAGATTGGTGACAAATTAAGCTCACACCGACAGTCTCTCTTATTTGTATCGAAGTCTCGATCCCCCCTAACCCCCCTTAATAAGGGGGGGACAAGATTCTTCTCAAAGTCCCCCTTCTTAAGGGGGATTTAGGGGGATCGAGACTCGACTAAAAGCGACATTTATTATGCGTTTCAGTCTTAAGTTGTCATCAACCAGCAGAGCCTGGTAACGAGGAATTTTCTTTGTTTGTGGAGCATCCGAATTCTATTCGGCGGGTTCTATTCCGTAGGTTCCTAACTTCCCGATAAAATCTCTTCGAGTGCTAATTTCAGGGTCGGATATTGATATTGAAAACCACTAGCTAAAGTTTGTTTCGGCAACACTTTCTGCCCTTCCAAAACAAGTTTTGCCCCGTCTCCCAACAGCATTTCTAAAGCAAAACCTGGCACCGGCAACCAAGAAGGCCGCTGCAAAACTTCCCCTAAAGTTTGACACAATTCATTCATCCGCACCGGATTCGGTGCTGTCGCATTCAAAACGCCTTCAACTTGCGGATTTTGCAAAGCGTACAAAATTAAATCAACCACATCCTCGCGATGAACCCAAGAAAACCACTGTTTCCCAGTGCCTAGCGGCCCGCCTGCAAATAGTTTAAAAGGTGGCAGCATTTTTGCCAACGCGCCTCCCATTCCCAAAACTATCCCCAGCCGCAAAATTGCTAGCCTCGTTCCCGCATTTTTTGCAGGTTGGGCCGCTGCTTCCCAGTCTTTGCAAACTGCTGCTAAAAAATCATTTCCAGCAGGGCTAGTTTCGTCAAACTCAGCGGTTTCGCTGGTTCCGTAATAGCCGATCGCCGATGCACTCACTAATACAGATGGTCTAGGATTAGCATTGACGATCGCCTCGACCAATTTTGCCGTCGTCAGTCTGCGACTGTCCAGAATTGCTTGCTGGCGCGCCTCCGTCCACCTTTCCTCTGCAATCGGCACTCCTGCTAAATTGACAACAGCGTCGCAGCCAGCGATCGACTTTTGCCAATCACCAGACTCCGCTGGAGTGTAGGCGACAACTTCCAAATTCGGATAAGCTGAAGCGGGAAAAACTCGGCCAGCCTTCGCCGCATCCCTGCTCAAAACTACCACTTGATGTCCCGCAGCTTGCAGCTTCTCCACCAGCCGGCTACCTACAAATCCCGTTGCTCCCGCGATCGCTACTTTCATCTTTTACCAATAATGCACAGTTCTAGCAGTTTAGACGATCGTCCAAACTTGTTTTGAATTATACAAAACTAGAGCGCCGGCCCGATCGCCTCCCCACAAGCTTTCTGTATTTTGATTAAACTGATATGGGACGCGAGGAACACAAACCATGCCTGCAAAAAAATCAAAGCTTCTAATTGCTGCCTCCACCGTCGCAGCAGGTAGCGCTGCGGTCTACTTTTACTTCCAGGGTTTGAGCCAACAAGTATCCAACCCTCAAGACAGCGCCAAAGTTGTGCCCGACGAAGCAATGATGGCCGCGTTTATCTCCCCCAATCCGCAAGCGTTGGCCCAGTTGCAGCGATTTGGCACGCCAGGAGCTCAAAAGTTGATGGGTCAGGGTTTGAAGGGCTTTCAAGAACAAAGCTTGGCAGGCACTCAAATCGACTTTGACAGGGACTTAAAGCCTTGGTTAGGGGGGGTGATGGTCGCTTTGCTGCCCGCTGATGCTGTGACGAATACAGAGCCTCCAAAACTGCTGGTAGTAGTCAGCGTGAAAAATAAAATTAGCGCTTGGAATTTTGCGAATAAATTAAAATCTCAGCCCGGTGCAACAACTCAAGAAAGCGAGTATAAAGGAGTTAAAATTTTTGAGATTGCAGAGCCAACTGGCAAGCGGTACAGTGTGGCTTTGCTGAACGACCAATTAGTGATGGCTCCTTTGAAAAAGCCTGTGGAATTGGCGATCGATACTTTTAAAGGAGAACCCTCCCTCGCTACGCAGCAGAGCACAACTAAGTTTTTTGCAGAGAGTGCTGGTGTCAAGAATCCGATCGCAACTGTTTATATTGCTGACTATCCGGCGGCACTTGAGCAATTGAAAGCTAATTTGCCCGCAGATATCCAGTTGCCTTGGACAGTGTTTTCACAGTTCAAACAAGTTAAGTCTTTGGTTGCGGGAATTGGAGCAGATAGTGAGGGATTGAGGGTAAAAACTATTGCTCAGTTAGACCCTAAATTCGTGCAGCCAAATCCACAATTCGCATCCAAATTGTTGCCCAGATTTCCGGATGAAACTATTGCTTTAGTCGGCGGCAAGGGAATCGATAAAATTTGGTCGCAAGCAACCGCTGAGGCAAAAGATAGCCCGGAAGTTGACAAGGGAGTTCAGCAGGTGAGGGATAGTTTTAAGCGGTTGGATTTGGATGCGGATCGAGAGGTTTTTGGTTGGATGAACGGGGAATTTGCGATCGGGGCGATCGGTTCCAATCAAGGGATTTTGTCTCAGTTGGGGATGGGGGCGGCGATGATTTTTGAAACGAGCGATCGCCCTGCTGCAGAAGCAACCCTGAAAAAACTCGATGCGATCGCCAAAAGCAATCCTACAGTCAGTGTCGCCCCCAGACAAGTTCAAGGCAAAGAAGTTACGGAGTGGCAAATACCCCAGCAAGGCACTTTATTCGGGCACGGTTGGCTGAATGAAAATTCTGTGTTTGTAGCTTTCGGCGGGCCTTTAGTTGATGTGATTACTTCGACGCCACCGCAACCGTTAAGCAGCAGTCCGAGTTTTCAGGCGATCGCTACTTCTTTACCCCGGGCCAACCAAGGTTACTTTTACATAGATATGGAAAAAACCATGTCTTGGGCTAACCAATATTTGCTCGCAGTACAGCCAAATTTAGTTTCACCGCCCGCTGCTGAATTGCTAAATTCTCTCCGAGGAGTTAGCGTAGCCACAGCTTCTAAACAACCGACAACTGCTGAGTTGGAGATGCTTTTTGCCTTCAAATCTAACAATTAGGGAATTTGTAATCGCTAATTTGTAATCGGTAATTCTTCCTTAATTCTTTCTATCCGTTAAATCTCGTACACGGCTTTGTTGTCGGACTTGTTTCTGACAAAAAAAAGATGCTGCCCTCCATAGAGGGCAGCTACTCAAATAAAGCATCTTAAAGTCTCTCAAAACTTCAGAATTAACCTTCAGACATTCCGGATTTATTCGGCAATTGCAAGTCATCAGGATCTACATAGTGACAAACTGCTTTGTCCATGCAAATCAAGGCCCAGCCGGATTTATCGATGCTCATCAACTTGTAAGAAGCTGGCTGAATAAAGAAACCTTTGTGGTTGCGGGTTGCTGGTTTGATGTTAACGTGGCTGTCAGTGCTCATGTTTTTACAACTCCTAGTATTATGGTAGAAAAATCTGAAAACCGCTGAGCGGGTTTGTGAATCGTCTAAGTTTTCAAATACTAGCACTGACTTTCTGAGTTTTCCATAAAGTTATTTATTGATTTATTACGATATCGTAATAAACCGCAAAATCGATTTCCTCGATCCCCGCCCAAAAATCGACTTGTTTTCCTGGTTACGGCTCCAGAAGCCACTGTTTAACGCGGGCGAGACTCTTCCAGTCGGGTTTTCTCTTTAATCCTTCTTCAAAATTTTTTTTAACTTCGTCGAGCAACTCTTCGGAAGCCATCACTAATTGCTGAGCCACTTCTACGTGGGGGCGCACTCCTTTATCTTTGAGATCCAGGATCGCTACTGCTAGGTTGATGCGAGCTTGGGGGTCGTGAGGGTTCAATTTAACGGCTGTTTTCGCTGCCTTTTGAGCCGGTGCAGGTTTATTTTCCAACAGGTAGAGCCACGCGAGGCTAGCCCAGGCATTGCCATTTTTTGGAGCTTTTTCGCACACTTCTTTAAACACGGGGATCAGATTAGCCGGGGCTTCGCCAGCTTGGTAGCGATCGAAACCGTCTTTAAACAATTCTTCAGGGGTCATTCGATTTTAGATTTTAGATTTGGGATGTTGCACGGAAAAGGGCATGGGGCAGTTAACAACTTCCTGCCCCATGCCCTCTTTTCCGATTTATGTAGAAAAAGAACTGCCACAACCGCAAGTTTGAGTTGCGTTGGGGTTAGTAAACTGAAAACCGCCCCCGATCATAGCATCGCTGAAGTCGAGAACCAAACCGTAGAGATAAAGAATGCTCTTGCGATCGCAAACTACCTGAAAACCGTCGTAGTCGAACACTTCATCGTCGGATTTCACGGTGCTGGGATCTGCGAAATCCATCACGTAGGACATTCCAGAGCATCCGCCCTGGCGCACCCCTACCCGCAAGCAGAGGTCTTTACCTTGTTTTTCTCTCAGGGCTAAAACTTGACGGACAGCAGAGTCCGTCATTTGAATGCCGCGCTTTTCAGAAATGGCTTGAGTCATAATTTGCCGAACTCCTGAGACTGTCTAATGCAAAGAGTTTAATCTTATTGCTCCATTGTACAGGCATTCGCCAGAAGGCATTCGGTTAGATGCTGAAGGCAGAATTTTTAGCTTCTAATTTTTAATTCCCGTGGGGCCTCGTTCCCAAGCTCGATGCCCTCTCCCCCTATAGGGTTTATGATTGATAAGCAGCGGTTGACCGGCTACCGGCACCGCAACAATGCTTCACCCAACGGGCTTACTCTATGGCAGCGCTGAATCGCACTACTCTTCGTCGGCTACAAAACTTACCTCAAATTCCCAGCGTGTGGGAGGGCGATCGCCGACCCTTATCTAATGCTGACTCACACCTGATGATAGATGACGATGACATTCTAGAAGCGGGTGGCGAGTGCATTCTCTGGGTCGATGGCTCCGAGGGAGTCGTGAGGGCTATGGACATGGTAGGCCCAGATGCCGGCCCAGAGGCGATCGTCCGGGCCCTGCTACGGGCAATGGAACATCCCCAAAGTCCGGCTCCCGCAGGTCGACCCCAAAAAATAGTAGTCAAAAACCGAGAAATTCAATTTTATCTGCGGGGCGTACTTCAAGATTTAAGCATTTCCATTGACTACGTGCCGGAATTGCCCTTAATTGACGAAATATTTCGCGGCATGGAAGAGGTCGCGATCAACAGGCCTCCTGAGTTGCCCCCTCAGTATGCTGAAGTTTTAATGGAAAAAGCTGCTCAAATTTGGCAAGATGCTCCGTGGCGGACTTTGAGGGAACACCAAATTATATCTATTGAAATCAATCAGTGGGATGTCGCCAGCCTCTACGTGTCCGTATTGGGGCAAGGCAGAATGGATTACGGAGTTTTACTGTACCGTTCTCTAGAATCCTTGAAGCGGTTTCGAGAACGAGTCGTCAACGATGAATCTTTTGAAGATTTAGAACAGGCTTTTTTAGGGCAAGACTGTTTGTTTCTTACCTTTGAAAGTGCAGCAGATATTGATGAGGACGACGACGAAGAAATTGATTTAGCCGAGTTGCCTCCATCGGAAATTGAACCAAATTTCGGCAACCTACATCCTTTAGAAGGATTGCGATCGATTCTTTACGAAGAAGAAGCCCTCACGATGTTAGTTGCTCTCGAAGCATTTCATCGCTTTTTCCGCAACGGCCGCCGGAAATTGGGATCGGACACTTTTCCCAGTCTTAGCAGTCGCTACCGCATCCCAGTTCCGCAGCCTGACGGAGAAATTCAACAGGTATCCGTTAAAGTTTCAACGATGCCGGATGTGTCAGAGGAATTATTACAGATGCTCGGTGATGATGACGGTGATGACGATGATGATGATGATGAATTTGAAAAGCCACTGCTGCGGGACGATTTGGTGCCGCAAAATTCATTTTTGAGTCTCGGCGCCGTACCTTGGGAAACGGTAGAGTTCCTGCGCGAAAGTGTGCAGTTTCACCAAGGTGCAGAAATTGATATTAATACCGCCGGAGATGGTTTGCCGGTGGTGATGATCCAAACTTCTCATCCGAAGGCAAAAACTATGATTCAGGATTTGAAAGAAGCTGGAGGGGTCAAGGCAATTGGTTTTAATCCGGGCGAAAATCCTTTTCAGGATGAGCAATACGACTTGGGTATTTTGCAAACTAAAAATGGGGATCTGTATTTGTTTGGGGAGTTTAATGAAGACGATCCGGTGCATCAGGAAGCTCGCAAGAAGTGGGACAATCGCTGTAAATTAACCAACGGTTGGTGCGGTTTGATTATTGCTAAAGGGTTGATGGGTGCTTCTCGCGGTCAGCCTCAGTTTAAGGATATGGTTGCTTTGCTGGAGGTGCGCTGGGTGTCTGCTAAAGACTTGGGAATTGGGCCACTTCAGTTGATGCCGATGTTTTGAAGGAAGAAGGAAGAAGGAAGAAGGAAGAAGGAAGAAGGAATATGTAAAATTAATATGTAAGGTGCGCCCCAGCGCACCATAGTTTTTAAATTATTAAGGGGAATGATTATGTCAAATTCTACTCAAAAGCGAGAAGTGTTAGTCGCCCTTGATGCTGAATTCGTGGAGAAAATAGACCAGCTTACTGATGATTGGACGGAGGCGATCGAGCAAGCTCTCCGTCTCTGGTACGCTAACCAAATCGAAGATAAGTTGCGGAAATATTATCAAAACCGCAGCCAAGAAGATATTGAGGATGAAAAAGAATGGTTTAATTTGGTAGAGGAACAGATAGAAGAAACATGGAGCAGCCCTGGACTCTAACTCAACAGCAAAAACTTATCCTCGCCAAGGCGAGATTTACCTTTCAAGAGCTTTGCGTCAGTTAGGAGATACCAAAAAAAGACCTGTAGTTGTGGTTTCTCCCGAGATCCGCAAGGAGTTTACGGATTCTGTCATTGTTGTTCCTTTCACCAGTAACCTTGCAGGAGTAGAAAATCCTACTCGCGTCTAGATTCCTGCGGGTGAGGGAGGATTGCAAGCTGATTCTCTAGCTGTATGTGAAAACGTTTCTGCTTTGCGACAGACATTTCTACAACAAGGCCCTTACGGTCAACTTAGTGCCGATGTCATAGCAAGAATTCAGAGGGCTATGCAAGTGTCGATCAGCATTTATGAACTTTGAATGTTTCGGAAATTCTAAAATTTGTTACAATCTGTAAAAATACTGGAAAGGATAGGTAAAATGCGGGTTGCGATCGCAGGTGCGGGACTGGCTGGAATGACCACAGCAGTCGATTTAGTGGAAGCCGGCCACGAAGTAGAAATTTTTGAATCCCGCCCCTTTGTCGGCGGCAAAGTCGGCAGTTGGGTAGATCCCGACGGCAATCACGTTGAAATGGGTTTGCACGTCTTCTTCGGCTGTTATTATAACTTATTTGCCCTCATGAAAAAAGTGGGAGCTTTTGACGATTTGCTCCTCAAAGAACACGTCCACACTTTTATTAATCGAGGCGGCGAAACCGGTTCTTTAGATTTTCGCTTTCCCGTGGGTGCTCCTTTGCACGGATTGAAGGCGTTTTTCACGACATCTCAGCTATCCGTACAAGACAAAATTCAAAATGCGATCGCCCTGGGAACTAGCCCGATCGTCCGAGGTTTGATAGACTTTGAGGGGGCAATGAAAACTATCCGCGATTTGGATAAAATTAGCTTCGCTGACTGGTTCCGCAGCCAAGGTGGCAACCAAAACTCGCTCAAAAGAATGTGGAATCCGATCGCCTACGCACTGGGTTTTATCGACACGGAAAATATTTCAGCCCGGTGTATGTTGACAATCTTCCAATTCTTTGCATCAAAAACCGAAGCCTCTGTCATGCGGATGCTGGCTGGTTCTCCCAACGAATATTTGCACAAACCAATTGTGGAATATTTGGAAAGCAAAGGAACGAAAATCCACACGCGGCGCAGAGTCCGAGAAATTCAGTTTGAAGAAGGCGAAGAAACCCGCGTAACAGGCTTGGTAGTAGCTAACGGCGAAACAGAAGAAAATATTACCGCAGACGCTTACGTTTTCGCCTGCGACGTGCCCGGAATTCAGAAAATATTGCCCCCAGCTTGGCGCAAATGGTCAGAATTTGACAACATTTATAAATTAGATGCGGTGCCGGTGGCTACAGTACAATTGCGGTTCGACGGTTGGGTAACGGAACTGGAAGACGAAGCCAAGCGCAAACAGTTGAGCCACGCTGTAGGAATCGATAATTTGCTATATTCAGCAGATGCCGATTTTTCTTGTTTTGCAGATTTGGCGCTGACAAGTCCCAAAGATTATTATCAAGAAGGACAAGGTTCGCTGCTGCAGTTGGTGCTGACACCGGGAGATCCGTTTATCAAACAAAGCAATGAGGCGATCGCCCAACACGTACTTAAGCAAGTTCAGGATTTATTTCCCTCAGCGCGGGAATTAAACATGACTTGGTACAGTGTAGTCAAGCTCGCTCAATCTTTGTATCGCGAAGCACCGGGAATGGATGTTTTCCGCCCCGCTCAAAAAACTCCGATCGCCAATTTCTTTCTAGCAGGAAGTTACACTCAGCAAGACTACATTGATAGCATGGAAGGAGCGACACTTTCAGGTCATCAAGCGGCTAAGGCAATTCTCGAAGCTTACAGTCATTAGTCATTAGTCGTCTCTCGTTTTCTCTCGTTTTCTCTCGTTCCCAGGCAGAGCCTGGGAATGCCTATCAGGAGGCTCCGCCTCCAGTATTTAGACAGAAAATGCGAGGCAGAGCCTCTAGAAATGCGTTACCAGGCTCTGCCTGGTAACCAGAAATCTAAAATCTAAAATCTAAAATCTAAGATCTAAAATCGCATGACTGATTGGTTAGAACACAGCGTCCAAGTAGAAGTAGCAATTCCCATCGAATTAGCGTGGCAACTCTGGTCAGACTTAGAGCAAATGCCGCGCTGGATGAAGTGGATCGAATCAGTTCGCATCCTCGAAGACAACCCGGAATTGTCGCGCTGGAAGCTCGCAACTGGCGGGTTAGAATTTAGCTGGCTTTCTCGGATTCTCAAAGTAGTGCCGAATCAGATAATTCAGTGGGAATCGGTAGACGGTTTGCCAAATCGGGGTGCGATAAGATTTTACGATCGCAAAAGCAGCAGCATTGTCAAACTGACGGTAGCTTATGGAGTTCCCGGCTGGCTGGCAAAATTGATGGACAATTCATTTCTAGCGCGAGTAGTTGAATCGACTCTTATGGCTGACTTGGAAAGGTTTAAAGAGTATGCTCTGGAAGTGAAAGCGACATCTTAAATTATGAGGACTGAAGTCATGACTACTAACCAGTTTGTAGTAAGGAATTCAGTCCTTTAATTTCTAATTTAGGACTTATGCACCCGAACAAAGAAAGCGGGTTTTTGAACCGAGATTGAAAGTTTGAAGCAAATATTTTGGTTAAAAACCCGGTTTCTGGTCGCCCGTGTGTCCAAGACTATAATTCTAACGCGAGAGCCGATCGTCCTTTGGCATCAGTATCATAGAGATGTGCTGCTGATTCCTTCTCGGTTCAGTTATGAGTTACTGCCTAAACCCCGCTTGTCACAACCCGCAAAATGCCGATCGTACCCAATTCTGCCTGAATTGCGGCTCCAAACTGTTGCTGAGAGAGCGTTACCGCGCCATCAAACCCCTGGGGCGCGGCGGTTTCGGTCGCACTTTTTTAGCAATAGACGAAGACAAACCCTCAAAACCCCGCTGTGCAATTAAACAGTTTTTCCCGCTATCCCAAGGTACCAGCAGCAGCGAAAAAGCAGCAGAATTATTCAACCGAGAAGCGGTGCGGCTGGACGAATTGGGGAAACACCCGCAAATTCCCGAACTGCTGGCGCACTTTCAGCAGGAACGCTATCAGTATTTGGTACAGGAATTTATAGAAGGTCAGAATTTACAGGAAGAGTTGGCGCGGACTGGGCCTTTCAGCGAAAGTCAGATTCTCAGTCTGCTGAAGGATTTATTGCCAGTATTGCAGTTCGTGCACGATCGCAGTGTAATTCACCGAGATATTAAACCCCCCAACATTATCCGGCGCCGCATTTCTAAAACTCCCATCATTTATACTTACCCAGCATTAACCGGGGAATTAGTTTTAGTTGATTTTGGCGCTGCAAAAGTTGTGGAGGGTTTGAGAGAAACCGGTACAGTCATCGGTTCTCCCGAATTTGTGGCGCCCGAACAAATTAGAGGTCAAGCGGTTTATGCCAGCGATTTGTACAGTTTGGGAGTAACTTGCATTTATTTGCTAACTCAAATATCTCCTTTTGATTTGTTTGATATTAATCAAGATGTTTGGGTTTGGCGAGACTTTTTGAAGGTTCCAATGGAGCCGAAATTAAGTCGCATCCTCGACAAAATGATCGAATCGAGTCTCAGTCGGCGCTACAAATCTGTAGCTGAGGTATTGAAAGATTTGCAGCCGCAGCAGTCGGCGGCACAGGTTCCGACTCCGGCGGCCCCTGCTATTTCCCTGCCGCCGAGGACGCCGGCGGTGCAGAATGCAGTGCCGCCAACGCTTGCAGGCACAATCATACCTGTGCCGCCCATGCAGCGGGTTGTACCCGCAGGCGCGCCTACTTGGAGGTGTGTTCATACTCTGGTAGGGCATTCTAATGCTGTCACGTCGGTAGTTTTCAGTCCTGATGGCGCGATTTTAGCTAGCGGCAGTGAGGACAAGACGATTGAGATGTGGAAGTTGGACGCGGGTAAGCGGTGGTACACTCTCACGGGTCATTCTGACTGGGTGACTTGTGTAGCGTTTAGTCCTGATGGCGCGAGTTTGGCTAGTGGCGGCCGGGACAAAATGATTCATATTTGGGATTTGAATAAGGGTAAGTGGTGGTACGCTTTGGCTGGTCATTCTGACAGGGTTTCTGCTGTGGCGTTTAGTCGGGATGGTCAGGTTTTGGCTAGCGGCAGTCGGGACAAAACTGTGCAGTTGTGGAATTTGAATAAGGGAAGGCGGATGTCGGCTTTGACTGGTCACGCTGGCGGGGTGGAGGCGGTGGCTTTTAGTGCTGGCGGGGAGTTTTTGGCTAGCGGCAGCCGAGACAAGACTGTGCAGTTGTGGGATTGGCAAAAGGGTCGATCGATTTGTACTTTAGCAGAGCACGGGGATTGGGTGCGGGCGATCGTTTTTGCTCCGAACTCCCCCAACTCCCTTGCCGGTCAGACCCCCCCCAGCCCCCCCTTGGTAAGGGGGGGAGTAGGAGAAGGATTGATTTTGGCGACGGGGAGTCGGGATGGTACGGCGAAGCTGTGGCGGGTGGATGCACAAGGGCGAGGGACGCTGTTGCGGAGTATGAGGGACAATTCTGGGGATGTTTTGTGTCTGGCGTTGAGTCCCGATGGTCGGGTTTTGGCGACGGGGAGTCGGGATGGCACGATTTATTTGTGGGATGCGGGTACGGGGGGTTTGCTGGAAATTCTGACGGGCCACAGGGGCGAGGTTTTGTCGGTGGCGTTTAGTCCTGATGGGGGGAGTTTGGCTAGCGGTGCGGGCGATCGAACTGTGAAGATTTGGCGGGGGATTGGGCATTAGGGGCGATGTCAAGAGTGCCTGCTTAAAAATCTTATATTTATGCTTGACAGGCGATCGAGTGTTCTGCTACATTAGGAATTCGTGAGGACGCATAGCTCAGTTGGTTAGAGCACTACGTTGACATCGTAGGGGTCACTGGTTCGAGTCCAGTTGTGTCCATGAATTTCCATCATTTATAACTCTAGGGTTTGAGGTTGGCTGTTGTCGAGTGTCAAATTATTTGTCCGCGTTGACAGATTTGTCGAGTGTCAAATTATTTGTCCGCTTGCCAAATTATTGACCGCTACCTTCGATAGCTTCACAAGCTTTATACAATAAGGCTTTGAATCACTTCGAGCCTGAGCTTCGCCTCGTCGGAAAGCTCAGAGGCGATGGTATTGGCTTCTTCGATGTTGCGCCTCTCATCTGGAATCGTTTCTGAGGGATGAGCATCAGACAGAAACATTACTGTTTGATTACAAAATAAATGTATTTTATAGGTAAAACAGTCCCAGTCAATTTGTTAACCTTGAGTTTAATCCATAATTCTCAATTTCAGGGAAATGACACTTACTTAATTAAGTTAAATATCGGGAATAAGACATTTAATTTGTTAATCCAGTGGGATGCAAGGTGGAGGGAGAACAAAGAGTACAAATCGTTACAAGCATTGCTGTGTAATAGTTTTCGTTGTTTGCCGATTTGTGTCGCGAATTCGTTAATGTGACAAATAATTTGTTAGTGTACATCAGCCACTTAAATACAGCTAACCATGTTCTCGATCTCTTGAACCAGTGTTTCTGGGGCAACAGGTTTGGCGATGTGCCGTTGAAAACCTGCGGCAAGTGCCTGCTGCTGATTCATCTCTCCAGCATAGGCCGTTAGTGCGATCGCTGGAATCTTATTTTCTTGTTCTGATTCCAACAGGCGCACCTGATGCATCAGCATATAGCCGTCCATCTCCGGCATCCCGATGTCACTAAGTAGAATGTCTGGCTTCGATTGCGTCAGTGCTTGTAAGGCTTCGCTAGCGGATGCTGCTGCCGTCACTTCTGCACCTGCTTGTTCCAAGACAAAAGCGAGGAAATTACGCGAGTCTGCTTCATCATCCACAACCAAAACCCGGATGTTTGTAAGAGGTAAAGTCTCAGGAACAGTCGCGAACGAGTTAGTCGTAGCGGTTTCATCGTTCGGCGCGACACTTTCCCTTCTCAACGGCAGTCTGACTGTAAAAGTCGCCCCTTGTCCCTCTCCTAGACTGTCTACTGTAACAGTTCCTCCGTGCAACTCGACGAGGTGACGCACGATCGCCAACCCTAACCCTAATCCCCCAAACCTACGGGTTGTAGTGCTATCCGCTTGTCGGAAATACTCAAACACATGGGGCAAAAAGTCTGGAGAAATTCCCTTGCCGGTGTCACTCACCTGAATTTGTGCCTCAGACCCGATTTGCTCTAATGTGATTTCTATCTGTCCCCCAGTTGGGGTGAACTTAACCGCGTTGGATAGCAGATTCCACACCACTTGTTGTAAGCGGGTTGAATCACCGGAAACTTGGCAAATACCCGGTTTAAATCGCATCTGAATTTCAATTGACTTTGCCTCTGCTGCCAGACGGACTGTTTCCATTGCCGCTTTAATGATGGATGGCAAATTAACGGGACAGACATTGAGGCTCAGCTTTCCTTGAAGAATTCGAGAGACATCGAGCAAGTCTTCAATCAGTTGCGCTTGCAATTTAGCGTTGCGCTCGATCGTTGCTAGCGCACGAGCTGTGGCTGTTTCATCCAGCTTGCGACTGCGAAGGAGCTTTGTCCAGCCCAGAATCGGATTAAGGGGCGATCGCAACTCATGGGACAACACGGCTAAAAACTCATCCTTAATCCGGTTCGCTGACTCTGCTTGTGTGCGGGCACGCTGTTCGGCTTCGTACAGCCGAGTGTTTTCAACAGCCACCGATGCCATTTGTGCCAGTTGCACCAGAATCGCTTCGTCTTCTTCTGTAAACTCACCTTCGTACTTATCGGATAGCTGGATTAACCCAATGTTGCGTCCGTCTCGTCCCACGAGAGGAGCAACCAACCAACCGCGCATGGGGGGATGCCTGTCTGCTGCATCGCCAAACCCTTTCCACCTGGGGTCAGCTTCCAGTTCTGCCTGGGTCATTCGCATGGATCGGTTCAAATGACAAGCACAGGCATAGATTCCAGATCCATCCGTCGGGTCGTTATAATCTTGCCACTGGGCATACTTGTCGGACAGGTAAACAGCATTAATTGCCTGTGTCCAGTTTTGATCGATTGTCAGGCTTGTGACCGACTGGTGAGTGCCAATGATTTGATATGCCTGCTGGGTAATGACTTGCAGCACTTCTTCAACAGAAAGGGTTGCGTTGATTGCTAAGGCTGCCTGCGTCAATCCATGCAGTTGGCGGCTATACTGCTGCTCTTTGATCAGCGTTTGTATTCGCATCTCCTCGGCCTGCTGCCGCTCCAGTTCAGTGGCAACCCGTATGGCAAAAATTGTCAGCAGGGATTCTGCAAGCTGAACATTTTCCAACGGCTTGCCGTCCATCACGCCCAGCAACCCTAACGGTTTGCCTGCCAAGTCAAAGAACGGAATTGCCACATAGCTTTCCACCTTCAAGGGTTCTAGAAGGGGAGCTTTGGGAAATAACGCTTGCACACCACGGGGGTAGCAACACATTTTTTGTTGTCGAATAACTTCTCGGCAAGGTGTGTCCTGCAACAGATATTCAAAGTTGTCGATAATTTGACCTTGGGCACAAGCCGCGATTGTTGTAATCGCTTCTTTGTCGTCTCCAGTGACCAAACCAATATAGGTATAATCGCTTCCCAGTGCCTTCGTGAAGTGTTGTACCAGAGCCGAAAAAAATGCCTCACCCGTCACGGCAGAAACGCCCTGTGTCACCTCTAGCAGAGCCGCATCCAGTAGAGCAATTTTACGCGCTGCTAGCCGTAGCTCTAATTCATCCACAACCATTGCCGCCAAATCTGCTAAAGTTGCTGTTTGCTCATCGGTTAAGGCATCGCGCGGTTTCGTATCTAACAAACAAAGGGTACCCAGGTTAAACCCATCGTGAGTGAGCAACGGCGCACCCGCATAGAAACGCAGACCGGGTTCATTTTGTACGAATGGATTACAGGTGAGGCGCTTGTCTTGCCTGGTGTCGGGAATTACTAGAACATCGTTAGATAACAGCGCCAAGCTGCAAATGGTAGCATCCCGTTGCACTTCCCGTAGATCAAAGCCGTAGCAGGACTTGAACCAGGCTCTCGATTCGTCTATCAGAGAGACTAGGGCGATTGGCACATCAAACATACGAGCCGCTAGTGACGTAATGCGATCGAATGCCGCTTCAGTTGGAGTATCCAGAATCTTGTATCGCCGCAGTGCCTCTAATCGTTCCGCCTCATTTGCTGGCAAAAGAGCGGTTAGGGCAATGGGTTTAGAAGAAGTTTCAGTCATGGGTTTTGAGTCAACGGGCGAGTGGAGAATGGGAAATGCAAGGGGAATGAGGTTGCGTTATTCAGAGGTGCCTGACCAAGGCAGCGTTAGCAGCGCTTAACGAAGTTATCGCCTGAATCAGGTCTTCTGGCTCTACAGGTTTAGAAATATGCTGTTGAAAGCCGGAGGCGAAAGCAATGGCGACCGGACAGGCATCAATCAAGGTTTGTAACGTCTGGTTGCTTAAGCACGATCGCCTCTTGAAGCACGAGAGTTCGAGGAGGAATTAGACAAATTCAGGAAGATATAACATTTGCTATATCTGATTGTCTGCCACTAGGGGGATATATTTATCTACCTTGCAGGAGAAGTGGGCCCACAATGCCGGAGGTGTTGCTAAGCTGATGTGCATCTAAGGAGTTAGATGCACATCAGCTTAGCAACACCCATTGAACCAAAGGGGTTGATACAGGCGATATCCATTTTATTTTAACGTCCTGAGCAGCGAACCATCTCGCCACAGCATCTGCCTTAAGGGAGATCTTCCTTAGGAAGCAACTCAGCTTGAATCGAGAAAATCCTCTTAGTACCTATGCTGGAAAGATTCCACTTAATCCCTAATTTCTAGGACAATTCGGTACTTTTCGGTATTTTCCGCTCCAACCCTCTTACCAATTCCCGCAGCACGTCAGTTTTATGTAGCAGATCGATCGGCAGCAAGCCCATGCTGCCGGATTTGCGATACATATCTCGAAGCCTGTCGAACCTGAAAAATTGGTGAAAGCGATCGCACATTTGCTAAGACACTGAAGGACTTGAGTTTTGGGTACGTTGGATCTTGATTCCCTAACAATAACTGGCATAATAGGTAAATAGGCAGAACTAACCGCAATGAATGTAGAACGTACAAACTCCTTGAATCATCGAAAAGAGTTTACTGTAAATTTTCCTCAAAAGCTATGTACAGACTGTCAGGCGATCGAAGCTCGATTTGGGGCGATCGTAGACCATATGACTGAGGCATTCATTTGCATTAATTTAGAGTGGTACTGCAGCTATGTCAACCGTAAAGCCGAGCAGCTTTTAAATAGGAAGTGGCAAGACCTAATTGGCAAAACGATATGGACAGTATTTGCGGTCGAGCCTACCTCTGAGCTATATAAGTATTGTCATCGAGCGAGCGTAAAGCAAACTGCAATCGAGTTTGAAGAACACTATCCCTCACTCAACAAGTGGTTGAGAATTCGCGCAATCAAGAGTGAAGATAGCTTACTCTTTTACTTCCAAGAAACCGCCGAAACATCTCAAGCCGATCGACAATTGAAAGCCGAAATCACAAAGTGCCAGCAGGTGGAAGCCACCCTTCACAAAGAACAGGACTTTTTGAAGGCAATCCTAAACAACGTTCAAGCTGGCATTGTCGCTTGCGATGCAGATGGCATATTGACGGTATTTAACCAAGCAGCTAAAGATTTTCATGGATTACCTCAGCAGCCAGTTCCACCGGAGCAATGGGCCGAGTATTATAACTTGTATTTGCCCGACGGCAAAACACGGATGAATACAGAGGATATTCCCCTGTTCCAGGCCTTGCAAGGACACAACGTTCGTGATGTGGAAATGATGATTGTTCCGCAGCAGGGAACGCCGCGAATGCTGTTAGCAACTGGACAGGCGATTATTGCCGCCAACGGCGAAAAACAAGGTGCTGTTGTCGTGATGCACGACATTACACAACGCAAGCAGGCAGAAACTGCTCTGCGTGAGGGTGAAGCGCAATTATCCAGCATCTTCCAAACTATTCCTGATGGCATCACTATTTTAGATTCTACCGGACAGATTATTTCCGCAAATAGGGCAGCAGAGAGGATTTTAAGATTAACTAGCAGCGACATTGTGGAGCGAGGCTATAAAGATCCATCCTGGTTCATTACAACCGTGGAGGGTCATCCTTTCCCAGAAGATGAACTGCCGTTTGCGAGGGTTATGCAAACAGGTCAGGCTATTTATGGCATTGAACATGCCATTAACCATGCCGATGGCACCCGCACCATTCTCTCGATCAATGCTTCCCCTTTGTTTGACGCAGAAGAAAAAATTATCAATATCATTGCTGCTTTCAGCGACATTACTGAACGCAAGCAAACCGAAGACGAACGAGTACAGCTTGTTAAAGAACAGGCAGCCCGTGCTTTAGCAGAGGTTTCTCAGGAAAAATCAGCATTTTTAGCGGAAGTGAGTGCTATCCTTTCCTCTTCGCTAGAGTATGAACAAACTCTCCAAAGCGTTGCAAAGCTGGCAGTTCCTTATTTTGCAGATTGGTGTAGTGTCGATCTGCTGAATGAAGATCGCACGATCGGTCGTGTTGCGGTGGCTCATTCAGATCCCGAAAAAGTGAAGTTGGGCTGGGAGTTGGCTCAACGCTTTCCCAGACATCTCGATGATGGGTATGGCATTACTAAAGTCATGCAAACACGACAGGTTGAAATTGGGATTGAGATTACAGATGAACAGTTAGTTGCCACAGTGCCGAATGCTGAATACCTGGAAATCTTACGTGGAGTTGGGTTAAAGTCCTGCATCATTGCACCGCTACAGGCACGCGGGCGCGTGTTGGGTAGCATTACCTTTGTGTTTACTGAATCCGATCGCCGCTATCGCCTGGAAGACATTGGCCTGGCTGAAGATTTGGCTCAGCGAGCAGCAATCGCCATTGATAATGCTCGTCTCTATAAGGAAACACAACAAGCGAAATTAGCCGCCGAACTCGCTGCTAACCGGACGGCTCGACTGCTGGCGGTGATGACGGCTTTGTCTGAATCGCTAACCTCGGCTCAAGTGGCTCAGGTGATTATTGAACAGGGAATGTCCGCACTGGGAGCGAGTTCTGGTTTGGTTGCCGTATTAAACCAGGATGGAAGCGAACTGGAGATTATTCAAGCGATCGGGTATGAACACGTAGGAAAATTTCAGCGCAGTTTTTCACTTCATGCACCCTATCCTCTGGCAGAAGCTGTGCGAAGTGGGCAACCTGTTTGGGTAGAAACTATTGAAAACCGAATTGCCCGTTATCCTCATTTAGCCGAAGCGTATGCCAAGGCGGGTTTAGAAGCCTGGATTTCAGTGCCATTGTTGATTGAAGGACAAGCCGTTGGTGGACTATCGCTCAGTTTTTCAACTCTTCCCCAGCTTTGTGAGAGCGATCGCGCTTTTGTTTTAGCACTGGCACAGCAGTCGGCGCAGTCGATCGACCGAGCACGGCTCTACGAGTCTGAATCGCAAGCACGCACACAAGCAGAAGCAGCTAACCGAATTAAAGATGAGTTCTTAGCTGTCTTGTCGCACGAATTGCGAACTCCGTTGAATCCGATTCTGGGTTGGACTCGACTGCTGCGAAGGGGAACCCTGGATTCTGGCAAGACGGCGGTAGCTCTCGAAACGATTGAACGCAATACCCAGTTGCAAGTTCAACTGATTGAGGATTTGCTGGATATTTCTCGCATTCTGCAAGGCAAGCTGAGTTTGAACTCTACTCCTATTAATTTGAAAACAACTCTTAAAGCTGCGCTCGAAACAGTTAGTTTAGCCGCCGAAGCGAAAAACATTCAAATTCAAACTCACCTAGAACCCAATGTGGGCGAGGTGTTAGGAGATGCTACCCGATTGCAACAGGTTGTCTGGAATTTGCTCACAAATGCCATTAAGTTCACCCCAACTGGAGGTCGAGTTGAAGTTGAGCTAAAAAGGATTGATTCCTATGCTCAAATACAAGTCAGGGATACAGGGAAAGGGATTAAGCCAGAATTTATTCCCTATGTATTTGACACATTTCGACAAGCCGACAGCAGTATTACGAGAACCTTTGGTGGGTTAGGGCTGGGATTAGCGATCGTGCGTCACGTCGTAGAGCTACACGGTGGAACAGCCAAAGCCGAAAGTTTTGGAGAAGGACAGGGAGCAACATTTACTGTCACACTTCCCTTATTAGCCAGAAGCAATGATGAAAACAGTGACCACAACGATAATCTATCACTCAAAGCTCACACTTCACCCTTGGCTAAATTATGTATCTTGGCCGTCGATGACGAAGTAGACAATTTAGAGTTAGTTCAATGTATTTTGGAGCAAGCGGGAGCCACAGTGATCTCTGTATCTTCAGCAAAAGATGCGCTACAAAAGCTCAATGAATCTAAGCCAGATGTTTTGATTGCTGATATTGGAATGCCACAAATTGATGGCTATATGTTGATTCGTCAAGTCAGACAACTATCGACACAGGAGGGAGGAGAGATTCCCGCGATCGCCCTCACAGCGTATGCAGGTGAGGCAAATCAACAGCAAGCACTAGCAGCCGGATTTCACAGGCATCTTCCCAAGCCTGTTGAGCCTGAAACGTTAGTGGAGACAATTGAGAAATTGCTTCATCCAATAGAGTAATCTTAATTCCGGTTGTACTCGTGATGATTGTTGACTGTTGGCTGTTAACGGTCAGTCGAAAAACTGAATGAGATAAATTCCGGTTGCAGCGGAATAGTCAAATCCCGTCAACAGTCAACAATCACGGATGGTGCAACCGGAATTGATAGAATTCATCTGCGTTAATCTGTGTTTATCTGCCCTCATCTGCGCTGAAAAAAAGATAATTTCTCCGGCTGCAGATGACAAGGGATTGAGGCTAATTAACGCAGAGGTCGAGAAGAGAGATAGGAATAATTCCGATGCTAACAGGTTTGATATGATGGTTGAGTGTTGATTGTTGACTCGATTTTACGCCCGACGATGAAGCGCGGATTTAATATAAGGCAGAGTATTAGACAGAGTGGAAATTAAGATTCAGCTACCTCGGTACAAAGATTTCAAGTTGATTATTGGAGATGTCTTTTGAGTATAGTCTGGGAAGAAAATGTCACGAATTGAGGGCTAGCCTAATGCTGCTTGGCTTAGATGTATGAATAGGCTCTGCTAAGGCATTGCTCCCCAAACCCCATAATATATCGTTGACACCAGCCCTGGGCCCACAACGCGGGAAATTTTAACTTTGACCTACAGTTGGGAAATTCCGATCGCAATCGCAACTAATGTCGCTCGCCCCCCTGCATCCCCAAATCATCTCAAATCAGATCGCCCACCACTCTAGCAGTCCACCAGTCCCTTCCGGGACACGGCATCACAGCCGTGTCCTCACCCGCAGCACTACTTGAGACGCCAAGGGGAACAACCCCCTGATAACTTACCTGCGACAGCCTTGGGCGATCGCCCTTAACACCGCTAGCCGCACTTCTGGATGAGATTTCTCAAGCCCGTTAGCCCGAAAAATCCAGTGTCCGGCGCCCGCGTGCTCGATCGCAATCTTCTGTCCGTCAGGCAAAACTATTTGCCACCAATTCAACACAGTGGCTTTAATAAGGTGGCACTGAATTTCGTTCAGTTGAACCTCCATTAATTTCAGTTGACGCATGATTGGATTTTGGGCAGATGACTTCATGATTTTTCTCATTAAATGAATTCGACTGTTTCTCGGCTTTGATTTCACTTTGCCGATTTTTGAACTTAACTTCACCTTCCGAAGTTTTTGCCTTAACTTCCCTTTCCGAAGTTTTCGCCTTCACTTCCCTTTTACCACCTTTAGGGCCAACTTTGACTCCAAAACCTTTAGACTTAACTTTTCCTGGGGCAGAAGTTGAAGTCTGTTCCGTTGCCGGCTTCTTAAACTCCGCGTCTAATTGGTCTAAAATCTCCTCTTGTTCCGGGGTATGTTCCGCTGGCTGCTCTAAATTTCTGGGATTGTATTCGCCAACCAACCTTGCCAAAAATTCCGAAATTGACAGTCCGGCTGCGGCTGCTTTTTTGGTTAAAAGGGCGTAGGTGTCGGTTTTAATGCGAATTTGTTTGAGCCGGAGGTTGGGATTGTTGTCAACTGTTTCGGCAATAGTTACTGCGGTAATCCTTTCTTTGGGGATGACATCGACAACTTCTTGCCACTTTTCCTGTAAACGACAGTCGCCATATTGGTCGGTAATTGCGTGTTTGAACAAAGGAACAACTTGAGCGACGCAGCTAGGCAAAATCTCAAATCCGGCTTTAATTAAGCGCAGGCAAATGCCAGCAGCTTTGATAATTTGCGTGCAGTAAAAATACTGCCTGCCTAATGCTTGTTCGCAGTAAGTTTTAAAAGTTTTGAACTTGTCTTTGTACAATCGCAGTTTTCGGATCGCGTCTAGCATGATTCCTTGACGCACGTAGTCTAGGAATCCCCTTTTAATTTCGCCTGTCAGGTAGTCTAAATCGTGAAAGGGAGATTGATTCTGGATTTCTTCTTCAAAGTCTAGCAGCGGGCCTGCAAAGTGAAAGTTGGAGGCGACATCGCCTAGGTAGAAGTTGTCAATTGATGTGGACATGATCTGGAATGGTTCGAGAAAGGGCACGATACCACGGAAGTTGTGCGATCGCAAAGTAGATGTTTTGGTCTGGATCTTTGATAGCTGGCAAAAGTATAGTCATTTATAGACATCGGAGGCGTTAAGCCCCTCCCCTTTCACTTTTACTTTGAGCGGATCGACCCGCCTCGGCTGAACTACGCAGCTCCCTATCCCATCGCTGAACGCATTTGGGATTGCTTTTCTGAGGATATTGTACGCTGCATTCACATCGGAATTAATTAGCTGACCAGTCGATGTTTTGTACAAACCCCGCTTAATCCGCTTACCAGTAAACACAGGCTCTTTTTCTGTTTTTCCATAAACAGGCATTGGGTCTAAACCCACAAAACTTGCTCTGGACGTGTAGGATTCTTCCTGCACAATCACTGTGATTCCCACCAACCGAGCTTTGTATTCTAACATCTCAATTAATCGAGAGTGAGGGATACTGACAAAATTTTGGTTAGTTTGTTTACCTAGACCGATATCGGTTTTCCACTGTGCATTTTTGCCGATTACTAGCGTTCCAATTTGTTTCGCTACCAAATGGTCAACAATCACACGACTAGCATGATGCAAGTAATTATCAACTTTTTGATTGCGACAGCGAGTTAAGCGCTGAATCCGGGGTGTGGTTTGACGATTTCTTTTTAACTGGGATTGTAGTCGTGCTTTTCGCTTGTTATAGAACTGGTTGATCGATTTCAATGGTCGCCCGTTAACCAACAAAGGGATAAATCCCGGTTGATTTGAAGTTAACGCCACTAAATTATCCAATCCTAAATCAATACTAGCTACAGAGTTGGCATTGCTGATGGTGGACTCGGGTTCATCATAAATTACCTCCATAACATAGGAATCACATTTCGGAACCACTCTAACTTGACAAATCTGGTTGGGATTGACTTTAGTTTTGATTAAAAACTCACTCCCAGAAAGTTTAATAACTCCCTTCTTCAACTGTTTGCTACTAATCGCTTGAATCGTGTAGACGAGAAGGTTTCGCCCTTTGATCTTATCTTTGTACTTTGGTAGTTTCGGGCGACCAGTGAATCTTGAAGAGTCAGCTTTGTAAGCTTTAACGGCTTCAAAAAACGATTTCCAATTCTTGTCTAGCACCATCAAGATTTGCTGACTGACCTTGGCAGGCAAAGCCTTATATGCTTCGTGAGACTTCATCAAACGATTCATTTCGTTGTAATTGACATAGTTCCATCCATAAATAAAGCTCTGACGAATGACGTAATTAGCGGCATTGTAGAGGTTTTTGGACTTGAAAGCTAGTTCGTCAATCTGGGCGAAACGGTGTTCCGTTGATTTAATAATGTGCCTCTCTGTTAGTTGCATTTGGGACTTCCGCTCTTTGGGCTATGCCTATTCCTTGTTCACCACTCACAAAACAATACAATTATTGTTTATAATTGCCTATAAACTCAATGAAGTTTTACAATACTTGCTATGGCTAACCTGTACCAGGTTTCTCTAAAAACTATGTTTGAGGTTTTAGGATTAGACGTAACCAAAATTCCCGATGACTTACCAAGTCTCGCGCCCTCATCGAACGATAACTAACCCGCAGGGGTTCGGAAAAGTCTAGGGAAAGGGGCTTGAGTCATGCACCCAAGCCCGGAAAATACTAAGGGTATGCAGGCATAATGGGTAGAAACTACAAATAAGGCAGCTCGCTAAACCAAAGCGTTTCCACCGTCCGGCTAAAGGAGCCGCCTTTGTGTTGTCTCTATCTTTAACAAGGATACTTGTAAACAACTCGGTTGTCAACAAGTTTGCTTGTAAATTTCCTATGATATGCCCAGAAAGAAACAAACTCAAGATTCCAAAGATATACCAGCACTGCAAATCTTGCGGGAAGCTGCTGGTTTATCGCAATCCGCTTTAGCAAAGCAAATTCCCGACAAAACGGGCGCAAAAACCCTAAGCCAACAAGCAATCAGTAACTGGGAGCGAGGACTAGACCAACCCGAACTGACCATTGCTCAAATGAAAGCCCTTTGCAAAGCTCTCGGAAAAACGCTTAACGATTTACCTGACGACTTAGGCCCACCAAATCCCGACTGACAACTAAAAAGTCAAAAAGCCCGATCGACCTTTCATCGCTCAATCCGTGACTTTCCCTCTCAGAGCTTTAATCTGCCCTCGCTTGGTTTTGCTGTCGAGACGCTTGCGCTGGGAACTACGAGTTGCTTTGCTGGGTTTGCGCCTTTTCGGTATGACGATCGCACTTTTAATCAGTTCTTGCAGCCGTCTCAAAGCCTCCTCCCGGTTTTGTTCCTGGCTGCGGTGTTCCTGGGCTTTGATGACAATCACACCTTCGGAGGTGATGCGCTGGTCGTTGATTTGCAACAAACGCTCCTTGTAGCGATCGGGCAATGAGGAAGCTGGGATATCAAAGCGCAAGTGAATCGCACTCGCCACCTTATTTACATTTTGTCCCCCCGCGCCTTGAGAGCGAATCGCACTAATATCGATTTCGCGATCGTCCAGGAACACTGTATTAGAAATTTGTAGCATGATTCATCAGTGAAATTAAAGATACTGGGAAAGCAGTGCCTCTTTTATATATAACTTAGTTTAGTATATAAGTTATTTACAATTCTTAGCTGTCAAGATGAATTCGATGAGTTTTTTTCTATCCCATAACTCTACGTCGTTAGATTCAGCAAGGTTGTAAGCATTTTCGGTAAATCTGTTGTTTGTGATGACTCTTCCTTTATTTCCTTTGTAATGTCTGACGGCTCCTGCTACTTCTTGAACTGCTTTAATCCCAACTGGATTTTTGCTTCTTTTCGCTTGAACCACAGTTTTTGAGCCATCTTTGTATAAAATTAAATCCGCCCCATAATCTTGACTCTCTTGAGTTAAAGTAACACCATAACCAAAGTTTATAAAATGAGCCTCTAGAAATTTTTCAAACTCTTTGCCCGTCATTTCATCCACTTCCAGAATGCCACTGTCTAATAAACGCTTTTTTTCCTCTTCTTCTTTCACTGTATCCAATACCGATGTCGCAATCACACCCAAAACGGCAGCGGCTCTTCCAATAAAAGATTTCATAAAATTACATTTTTTTAAAAGGAGTAGTTATGATGGTAGCAGATTTGCTCAGTATAGTTATCTACTAAGATCGCAAGTAAGATCACAAGCACATTGTGATCTTAATTACTGATTCTTTTAGATTCCCGATATTGGACTGGGGCTTTTTGTCTGCACTCAAGTTCAAGTATGGTTCAAAGAGTCAGGCGAAAGTCAAGGGATTTTATAGTTGAGAACTGTAACAAAACTTTAATCACACCCAAACCTGAGTTTTAGCCAAAATTACGGCGGATACAGTGACAATGGGCAAGGCTGTAGCCTAAGATCGGCTTAAATTGTCAGTATCATCTCAAGGCAAGGGTGCAAAATGGCAGATATCAACGGCACGATGATGCAATATTTCCACTGGTACATTCCCGATCGAGGAACCCTGTGGGATGAGGTGAAAAATCAAGCGAAAGAATTGGCTGATGCGGGTTTTACGGCACTGTGGCTGCCGCCAGCTTACAAAGGAAGTGGGGGGCAAAGCGACGTTGGATATGGGGTTTACGACTTATTTGATTTGGGAGAATTCGACCAAAAAGGTTCAATTCGCACCAAATATGGTACTAAGCAGCAATATTTGGATGCGATCGCAGCCTTGCACAAATCTCAGATTCAAGTCTATGCCGATGTAGTTATCAACCACAAAATGGGTGCAGATGCAGCAGAGATATTTAAGGCAACTCCTTATCCTCAAAACAATCGGCTAAATCCCAAAGGTGGATTGCAAGAAATCAAAAGCTACACTCATTTTAACTTTCCCGGACGCCAAGGTAAATATTCCCAATTTGAATGGCACTGGTGGCATCTTGACGCAGTAGACTACAACGAATACAATAAAGACGATCGCAGCACAGTCTATTTGGTAGAAGGTAGAAGTTTTGATGACTATGTTGCCCTAGAAAATGGCAATTTTGCATATTTAATGGGGTGCGATCTGGATTTTCAGGAGCAAGGGGTACGAGATGAAATTACACGCTGGGGTAAGTGGTATCTCGACACAACAGGTGCCGACGGTTTCCGTTTAGATGCAATCAAGCACATATCGTCTTGGTTTTTTCCGGAATGGTTGGATGAATTGGAGCGATATGTCGGCAAAGATTTGTTTGTTGTCGGTGAGTATTGGGCACCAAATATCGATATCCTGCACTGGTATGTCGGTTCAGTTAAGGGCAAAATGTCAGTTTTTGATGTGCCGCTGCATTACAACTTTCATTACGCCAGCCAACAGGGCGGTAACTACGATATGCGGCGCATCTTAGACGGTACAATGATGCAGCAGCAACCGACTCATGCAGTAACGTTTGTCGAAAACCACGATTCCCAACCGCTGCAAGCACTTGAATCGGTGGTAGAACCCTGGTTTAAACCTCTTGCTTATGCGATTATTCTATTGCGAAAAGAAGGTTATCCCTGCGTTTTCTACCCGGATTATTACGGTGCAGAATATGAAGATTGGGGGCGTGATGGCAATCGGTACAAGATTGTTATGCCTTCTCATCGATCGCTAATTGACAAGTTTCTCCATGCTCGCAAACACTTCGCCTACGGCCCTCAATATGACTATTTCGATCATTGGAATACCATTGGCTGGACGAGATTGGGCAATCGGAAACATCCACAGGCAATGGCAGTAATTATGAGTGACGGCCCGGAGGGTTTCAAGTGGATGGAAGTTGGTAAACCTCATGCTAAGTTTGTGGATTTAACAGGGCATATTCAGGAACCTGTTTCTACTAACGAGTGGGGTTGGGGCGAGTTTCGCTGTCAAGGCGGTTCAGTATCTGTGTGGGTTCAGGAATAAGATCGGTTGGTAGTAATATCATTGTCTATTTGTAAGGTGCGCCGAAACGCACCCTACAAAAATTAATTAATCACCACTACCAGTTTGCAGCGACTCTTTAGCAGTCTGCGTCCACTCAGAGTGGAAGAATTCGCCGCGTGGTTTGTCGGTGCGTTCGTAGGTGTGAGCCCCAAAATAATCACGCTGAGCTTGCGTGAGGTTTTGCGGCAATCTTTCCCGCCGGTAGCTGTCGAAATAGTCCAGCGAGGCGCTAAATGCTGGCACTGCAATCCCCAGTTGGCAAGCAGTAGCTAACACGTCTCGCCAAGCCGATTGGCGATCGAGAATGCTCTGTTTGAACTCGGGCGCTAACAGCAAATTCGGCAACGTGGGATCGTCCTTAAAAGCTGTTTTAATCTTGTCCAAAAATCCAGCCCGAATAATACAGCCACCCTTCCAAATTCGGGAAATTTCGCTCAAACTCAAGTCGTAATTGTACGACTTCGAGGCCGCGCTCAACAGCGCCATGCCTTGCGCGTAGGAGCAAATCTTCGAGCAGTAAAGCGCATCCCGAACTTTGTTCACAAACTCTTTAGTATCGCCTTCGTACTTGCCGCTAGGCCCCGTCAGTTCTTGGGAAGCTTTGATGCGCTCGTCTTTGTAAGAAGACATGATTCTGGCATTCACAGCAGCGATAATTGTGGGAATGCTCACGCCCAATTCCAAAGCACTCATAACAGTCCAGCGGCCGGTACCTTTTTGGCCGGCAGCGTCCATAATTACCTCAACTAAGGGTTGCTTAGTTTCCGGGTCGTTGTACTTGAAAATATTAGCCGTAATTTCAATCAAAAACGAGTTGAGTTCGTCTGTGGTATTCCATTCGGCAAAAACTTCCTGCAACTGCTGGCCGTTCAATCCACCAACGTTTTTGAGCAAATCGTAGGCTTCAGCAATAAGCTGCATATCCCCGTACTCAATGCCGTTGTGAACCATCTTCACGTAGTGACCGGCGCCGCCCGGGCCGATGAATGTGACGCAGGGGCCGTCATCTACTTGAGCCGCAATTTTGGTAAGAATTGGCTCTAGTAAGCCGTAAGCAGCGTGCGTGCCACCGGGCATCAAGCTAGCACCGTTGAGCGCGCCTTCTTCGCCGCCGCTGATGCCCATGCCGACAAATCCCAGCCCCATCGATTCTAAATCTTTGGTGCGGCGTTCGGTGTCGTCGTATAGCGAGTTGCCGCCGTCAATAATCATGTCGCCCGGTGACAGCATGGGTTTGAGCTGGTCGATGACCGCATCTACGGGTTTCCCAGCTTGCACCATGACTAAGATTCTGCGCGGGGTTTCTAGGGCATCGACGAATTCTGTCAGAGTCTTGGTGCCTACAATGTTCTTGCCGGGGGCGCGTAGGGCCATGAAGTCGTCGGTTTTGGCTGCTGTGCGGTTGTACACAGCCACGGAGAAGCCTCTGCTTTCGACGTTGAGCGCTAGGTTTTCGCCCATCACTGCTAGACCGATTAAACCAAAATTTTGCTTTGTCATGCTAATAACCCGCTGGTTGTTCCCGCTTGAGGATTGATTTGCGAGAGAGGAAAGCGAGGCGGGGTGTAGCGCTTTCCGGTGGACTAAAAGTATTGGACAATAGACCTAGGAGGTTTAGGTTTATTTTTATATTCTCAGAATTGCTGTTTGGTAAATCAGTAGGGTTTTTTTAAGATTTAAGGGATATTAATGGCGCGGGCAGGTGATGATAAGGCAGGTATTATGTCGATCGCAGTAACGGTAGATACAAACAAGCGGACATTTTGAGGAAAATTGAGGAGACTGTTTTAACTATGGAAGATTTGCAGTATCTCGCGGCCTGGGTGAAGGAGCAACACGCTCGCGAGTATATTTTGACTTGGCTGCTGAGTCAACAGGGGCTGTGGTGGTCGGATGGGGATATTTATCAGGCCGTTTTGCAAAAGTCGGGAAAGCTTTTGAAAGCTTATGTTCAAAAAAGGCAAGCGGGAGAGTTATTTGAGGGAATTTCTGAGAAGTTGGTGGGAGATGATAATTGGGATGATTTAGTGCTGAGTTTAGGGCGAATTGTTGCTGTTTATCAAGAGGAATTGCTGAAGCTGCAAGAGCGCGATCGCCGGGGGGATGGGCTAAAAAAAAATTTGATTAGCCAACCGTTGAGTGGAGATGCTTTGTCGCTTTTGGAGGTGCAGCAAGCTTTGCCCGATCCTTATGCGGATACGTTGACGGGGAGATAATTGCTCATCATTTTTGTGGATGGAGGCTCATCTCAGAAACCGGGTTTCTTCCCTTATTTCTCGTACTCAACCCAAATTGTCGCAGAAACCCGGTTTCTCGCCACTTGGGCGACAGTTCTGGATCTAGATTCAAGGATTGAGAATAGGTGTAAGATCTAGAAGAAATCCGGGAAGTACATCTTCACCCGAAAGTATTGGCGGTTGGTCAAAAGAGAAATTAATCACTTCTGCTACATCTTCAGACAACCGATAGATTTCTACTAAAGGCGTTTGGGGGTCAATTAGCCAACCTAAGCGACAGCCGTTAGTTCGATAATACCGCATTTTAGCCCGCAATGTTTCTAGGGAATCACTTTGCGAGCGCAATTCTATTACAAAGTCCGGGCACAGGGGAGGAAATTTGCGCTTATCTTCTGCGGATAATGCTTCCCAACGTTCTAGGAGTACCCAAGCAGCATCAGGGGAACGCTTCGCACCGTTAGGTAATTGAAAGATAGTGGAAGAGTCAAAGACTTTTCCCAATCGAGTCTGACGATTCCACAAACCGAGTCCCAGGTTGAGATCGGAATTTCTGATGCCGCTTTCGCCGCCTGTTGGAGGCATAATAATTAGTTCTCCTTCGGGGGTTTGTTCTAATCGCCACTCTTCATTAGCGATGGACAATTGATAAAATTGTTCGTCGGTTAAAGCGACGGCGGCAGGTAGGTTGAGAGTTATAGTTTCCATCGTTGATATTATCGCCAACTAGGTTGGTTTTATTATAGATCGCACTTTCAGACAATTTTCTCAAAAAGATCGCATTCAACAGTAAAATAGGTATCTCTGCTTTACCTCGAAGGCTAGATCCCCCTAAATCCCCCTTAAGAAGGAGGACTTTGAATCGAACTTTTGTCCCCTCATTAAGAAGCGGGAATTTGTATTTGACTTTTGTCCCCCCCTTTTTAAGGGGGCTAGGGGGGATCGAAACTTTGCCACAAAACAAATGAGATTAATCTATCATAAATCTATCTCCCACAATCATCCCAGGAACCGGGTTTCTTCCGATATTTCTCGTACTCAACTGAAAATTGTGGTAGAAACTCGGTTTCTCGCCACCTAACGAGAGAAATTAGATGGCAAATCCGCGATAATTTATCACAATCACCCGCGCCAAATTCCCCACGCTAACCCACAAGTCCGCCGGGGGTTGAAAACCCCCGTCTCATAGCAAAAGTCCTCTCAAAGAGGACTGAAAGACACATTTTTGAACAAGCATTGAATATGTCCCCAGTCGGTTTCAACTCACATCTTGCACCAATATCAATTACTTGTTTAGGAACAGGCAAGATGCCTGTTCCACAAGAGATCAATTTTATTGTGGAACAGGCATCTTGCCTGTTCTTGAGAATGGTGCAACATCTCAGTTTCAACCGACTTTCGCTATGAGACAGGGGTTTTAACCCCTGGCGGACTGTTGATTTCACTCTAAATATAGCTACTAGCTTGACGTGTGAACATTGAGCAGTAAATTCCGTTTGATGCGATCAATTCGTCGTGAGTTCCTATTTCTGCTATTTTACCGTTTTCCATGACGGCGATACGATCGGCAATTTTTGCCAAGCCTAATCTGTGACTGATGACTATGGTTGTTTTCCCGGCGGCTATTTGGCGGAAGATGCTGTAAATTTCGTGTTCTGTCTTGGGGTCTAGGGCGGCGGTTGGTTCGTCAAAAATGAGCACTTCGGCTGTAGAAAGCCGCATTAAGGCGCGGGCGATCGCAATTCTTTGCCACTGTCCCCCCGATAAGTCGATGCCGTCTTCTAATTGTTTCCCCAACGGAGTCTCTAAACCTTGCTCTAAACTGTTGACTTTAGCTGCAATTCCTGCTTCGGAAATAGCTTCGTTAATTGCGGTGTCATCCGACAGTGAAAGCAAGTCGCCGAAACCGACGTTTTCGCGGACTGTGGAGGGGAAACGGGCGTAATCTTGCATGACTACGGCGATGCGCGATCGCACGTATGCTAGAGAGTACGATCGCAAATCTTTGCCATTCCAGGCGATCGTACCACTTGTCGGGTCGTACAGGCGGCCGAGGAGTTTGCCAAGGGTTGTTTTACCCGCGCCATTTTCACCGACAAGCACTAGCATTTCACCCGGGTTAATCGTTAAGTTGATATCTTCAACCGTGCTTTTATTGCTACCGGGATAGCAGAAAGATAGATGCTTAATTTCGATGCCAATTTTATCTTTTGTGGGGCGGGCATCTTGCCCGCCATCTGGTAAACTAGGCAGGCGAGATGCCACATCCACAAGCGGAGACTGCAATTGTGGTTTGAGTTCCAAAAGTTGAAAAATCGGACTAACGCCGAGGGAAATATCGTACAAATTAGTATAATTGCCAATCAGTAATTGCAAACTTTGCTCCACCTGGACAATCAAACCCGAATAAAGTGCCAAATCCCCCAAAGTATAGCGCCCTCCCAAAGCTCCCATTACCACATAAACAAATGGCAAAGCTACTCCTACTCTACTAAACACTGACCATAAAAGTACAACAATTGCTCCTTTTTTTCGGATGCGTTGCATCTCGCTAAAAAACTGCACAAACTGACTTTGCCAGCGTTTGAGCCAAAGTTCCTGCAAGCCAAACAAACGCAATTCTTTAGCGTATTCTTCGCCCGTCAAGACTCTAGCGGATAAGTTCATTTCACGACTTATTTTAGCTTGCTTTCTTTGAACTCTCCAGATGATTTTGCTATATTTTCTTTGGATGTAAATTGACGGAGATGATGAAATCAGCATCAGGAGTGGCACCCACCAAGCTATGGTAGCAGCAAGGCTAATAGATGGAATAAATATAAAAATTCCCGTGATGGTCATACTGAGGGTAAATGCTAGTTGCTGTATTTTGGATACTCCGGTTTTTGCGAGTTCTACAATATTTAATAGTTCGGGGTTTTCAAACAGGGCAATATCGTCGAAATTAGCGACTTTTTCGAGGACTTTTCCTTCGACAAAGCCTTGAACGCGATCGCGCAAAGATGTCGCTGCAAAGGAGCTCATTGTTTCGAGGGAGTCGCCGATTAACTTGAGACTTAAGACTCCGCCAATACTCCACAGCAATATTGGTCGGGAAAGCATCAAAGCAAAGGGCTGTGCTGTTTGGGTTTGCGACAGCAACCGAGATACTTCATCAATGATTAACTTATCTAAAAATAGGACGGCAGAGGGGGCAGCACCGCGAATAATGTTGAGTAATATTAAATTGCGGAGTTCTATTGGTGCGGCTTTGATTATCAGGCCGAGGCTGCGCCACAAAGCTTGGAATGTGGTAATTTGGATGGGTTGCATAATTCAATAGCAATAATTTTATTTATTCATCTCCTCCTGCTGTATTATAACAGTAGTTGTCCCGTAATATAGTTCGCTAACAATTAGGCCGCCAGGGATTTAAATCCCTGCCTCATAGCTAAAGTCCTCTAAAGAGGACTGTTGGTTAATATTTATAATTTGAGTCGGTTAGCTTCGTTTAAACAGGAGTGCCGCTCAATATGTACAGGATTTATATCAAGTCTGCTAGGCTGTTTCTTCAGTCCACTTCAGTGGACTTGAGCTGTGAGACGGGGGTTTTAACCCCCGGCGGGTTAGTGGGAAAGCGACAAATATCAAACTATCCAAATGTCAAACGCCGCGCCGTACCGTCATCTGTAAATCGCTGTTCGCCAACGCCAACAACTTCCACAATAACTTCGCGTTCAGAAATCGAAAATTGACCCTCGCGCGCGGCAATTTCAACGAGGATTTTTTCCTCTTCCAAATACACTTTGTAATTAGTCGTTGCCCAGACACCTTGTTCATGCTCAAAACTGTGTCCGTCGTCCTCATAAAGCGTCCATTCACCGCTTCCGGGCCAAATTCGCATTTTCAATGACTCAAGCGGTTCTTCGCTGACAAATTGCCTCACAGGTTCCATCGCAATTATGCCGCCGCCCCGCACGTAAAGCGGCATTCTCTCCAAAGGTGCATAAGCTAAAATGTGCGTCGGGCCCTGATAGCATTCGCCCGTCCACCAATCGTACCAAGTCCCCTCCGGCAAATACACGGCGCGGTGTTCAACTCCCGGCCGGTAAACAGGTGCAGCCATCAGCGACGGGCCGAGCAATACTTGATCGTAAAGGTGATAAGTTGCCCGATCGCGCGGAAATTGATATAGTAACGGTCGCAAAATCGGTGTTCCCGTCGTCGCAGCTTCCCAAAACAACGTGTAAATGTAAGGCAACAACTGATAGCGCAAATTCATGTATTCGCGGCAAATCTTCTCAGTGCGATCGCCAAAAACCCACGGTTCGTGTTGGGCCGTATTTATCGCCGAATGACCGCGCATCAAGGGATACAGCATTCCCACCTGCATCCACCGCGCGAACAATTCAGCGGTTGCATTCTCCGCAAAACCCCCGATGTCGCAACCGACAAACGCCACGCCGGAAAGCCCCATATTGCAAAGCATCGGTAGCGACATTTCTAAGTATTCCCACTGCGATAGATTGTCGCCCATCCATACCGACGAGTAACGCTGAATGCCCGCAAAACCCGATCGCGTCAGCACAAAAGATCGCTCGCCCGATCGCACTTTTTGCAACCCTTCCGAACAAGCTTTCGCCATCATCAACCCATACAAATTGTGCGTTTCCGCGTGGGTGGCGCCCTCAGATTCCGGGCCTTGCGGTGCATCCAGCGGAAACCAGACGTGTTGGTGGCCGTCGCCAAAAGGCCGTTCTGCGATCGAAGGTTCGTTCATGTCGTTCCAAATCCCCGCAACCCCCATATCTGTAAGGTTTTTGTGCAATTCGCCCCACCACTGGCGCACCTCTGGCCGCAGGAAGTCTGGAAACACCGCTTTTTCGGGCCAAACGTAACCGTGGAATAGCCTTCCCTCTGCGGTGCGGACGAAATAGTCGTTTTCCACACCCCCATCGAATACTTCATAATCTCCTTCCGGTTCGTACTTGACACCGGGATCGACAATCGTGACAACCTTAAAACCCGCTGCTTTCAAGTCTGCGAGCAGTTTCGCGGGATCGGGGAAACGCTTCGGGCTCCAGGTAAAAATGCGGTAGCCGTTCATATAGTCGATGTCGAGGTGGATGACATCGCAAGGAATCGCCCGATCGCGAAATTGCTTCGCCAACTCCCGCACAACGTCTTCGGAGTCGTAGCTCCAGCGGCATTGGTGGTATCCCAGCGCCCATTTTGGCGGAAGCGGCATCCGGCCGGTTAACTGCGTGTAGGTGGCGAGAATTTGGGCGGGTTCCGGGCCGTAAATAATGTAGTAATCGAGTTCCGGGCCTCTGGTTTCCATCCGCAAAACTCCCGGTTGTTGGGCGCCGATGTCGAACTGACTCCAAAATGTAGTGTGGAAGAAAACGCCGTAAGCGCGATCGGGATTCAGGGCGATGTAAAATGGGATCGCTTGGTACATTTCATCGCTGAGGGAATTGTAGTCAAGCGCGTCTATTGTCCAGTTTGTCTTGACTTGGGAGAGTTTGTCGAGAAAGCCGGTGCGTTCGCCAAAACCGTAGAAGTGTTCGTCTGCTTCGATGCGTTTCCAGCCTGCGGTTGCGCCGGTGCGCCATCCCATACTAGGATCGCAGTCGCTAGCAAAGGGTTTTCCCGATTTGTCAAAGCATTCGATGGAAGCGCGATCGCGCTTGACTGAAATCGTTATTTGTGCTGTTTCAATTTCTATTTTTTCGTCTGTTTCTCGCACTTCAAATGGTGTAATTTCCCACTCTTCGTCAGGGACAGTTATTGATTGCGATCGGCTTTTGAATTCACCTGTCGGGGACATTCGCACTCGGATCAAATTCTGCGCGAGGATGCTGAGGTTTAGGGAAGTTTCACCGCAATTAAAGTGAAAGGTGCGATCGGTTTTATTTATGGATTCTACCGAACCGATTGTTGACCAAGGCTGTTCGGTTTTTTGAAGTTTTCCGAAGTATTGCGGCATATACGATTTGGTAATTGGTAATTGGCAATTAGTAAACCGATCGTGCAATCCGCACTTGACTACCGTCATCTAGCTAAAGGATGAATATAACTTCTCAGCATTTCAAGTAAATGAACAAATGCGGTAAAATATACTTCAGCAATACCGTGGCTAGCCGAATAAGCTACTATTAAAAATTAAATCGGTATCAATAAACCCAGTCAAAAAGAACTGACACCTTGCACCCTTCTCAATCAGGCTTTATGAACAGGCAAGATGCCTGTTCCACAAGAAAATTTAGTCTTTGTGGAACAGGCATCTTGCCTGTTATTGATAACGGTGCAAGATGTCAGAAATAACTTAAATCTACTACTATATCGCTCGCGGGATTGTTTCCCACAACTCATACGGGATATCAGTTAAACAACTCTAGCAATCCTCGCCTCTCTTGTGAACTATTCTCTTCTCTTCCTTCGCGTCTTCGCGGTTCATTCTATTCGGTCAAAAACGAAGTAGATCTTTTGCTGCAAAATTACGAAATCTCCACTTTTATAACTATTCTAATGGCTGTAAAAACCCTGTTGCATTCACTCGATCTTACTTGTACAAAATAGCCTCTTTCAAAGCCGCTACCTTACCTAGCGCTTCATCGAGATCCTCTTGGGACGCGCCGTGGGCAATGATGGCATCGGTCAAATGCTTCACAATCGCATCAAAGTGTTCTGGCTGTAAATTCAAACCTTCGTGTGCTTTCTCCATTGAACGGCCTGAGTATTGCTTGGGGCCGCCGAGGGCATAAGAGATAAAAGCAGTTTGATGGCGGCGCTGCTTTTCCATATCTGTATGATCGAAGAAATGGCTCACTATCTCGTCAGCCAAAACATCGCGGTAAAAATCATCAACCATCTCTTTTATGGCTGATTCTCCACCCATTTTCTCGTACAATGTTGTTGCCATATCGTTTCAGCGAGTTCTTTTTTTTCACTTACTCTTTAATGTTAGCTGGCAGCTTTGGTGTTTTCACCCTGCGAAATATTAATTTAATCTGAAATAATTACTTGGTAACTGTTGCGACTGGTGGTATTTTTGAGATCGCCCTCTATTTGTAAACTTTATTAAAGTTCTATTGCCAGTTAGATATTGTCGATCGCCTTCCCAACATTTTGACCTAATGCACGGATTGCTTGTTTTAGCCAGAGGCTTCCGAAAAAGGCCCAACACGCATCTGTTTTCCAGCTAGCAAACTCAAGAAATTGGTGATAAAACAGAGGCCTGATGCGATCGCGGAAATTAGGCCCGCCCCTGCAATTCCACAAGTTAAAATAAATGGGCGATCGGCTGCTGAGCGGCATCATGTATAAGGGAATTGCAAATATAATCGAATCACCACCACGATCGCCTGTATACTGATATTCGGCCGTTGCTAGTCGGTTGCGACACTTCCGGGCGATCGCCCGCAGTTAAGAAAAACCTTGGACTTAAGTACGCGGACTTAAATCAAGATTATGATGTCATCCGCGCGGAACGAAGCAATCCCAAGTCTGAGCGATTGCTGCATTTCTATCTGCTGTTTCCTTAAACTTTGATGATTTTTGAGTGCCTTGAAATACTATAGCCAACATCCTAACGCTTTCTCGATCGACTACCTCAACGACTTGCGAGGAGCAATTCTAGCCTCCCCTTATCTAGCAATCAACAACCTCAACCGCGATTTCATTGGCACAAAAGGGTTTTCCGTAGTGTTTCAACGTTCGGCAATCCCCGAAGTAGAACGGCGGTTTCCCTTGTTCAAACCCTATCTAGACCAAGCATTACAGCCTGAATGCAATGCTTTTTACCTCAACCCTTTGTTGCTGGGTGAAGGTTCCCGCGTCGATCCGCATATCGATCGATCTTTGCGATCGTACTGCAAAACGGTTGAACCTCCCGCAGCCGTCAGCGTTTTATACGTGCAAGTGCCGCCAAACTTGCAAGGGGGAGAGTTGATACTGCGGCGCAACAAACAGCAAGTCGGGCAGATTAAGCCGCAAGCGAACTCGCTGATCTATTTTCAAGGAGATTTGACTCACTCTGTCAACGCTGTTAAAAGTACCGGAACTCGTTTGAGTTTGGTTTGCGAACAGTACAGTTTGAGCGAAACAGAACTGCAAGATATTCCAGGATTCACAGTGGAATCTAGGGCGGTGAAAGCAAAAATTAAGTAAGGTTTATTCGTTCCTGGGTTGGGTCGCTTTCACTTGGGTTTACTGTAAACTTAAGGCTCAATCTAAATGGGGACTTTTGAGCATTTCCATCAACTTCCGCTTCCGACTGTGTACTTGCATCAGTTGAGAACGATAAGCAGACCACTGAAGATTTTGCCCAGCGTGTAAATAGGCAGCGCGGGCTTTTTCCAACCACTTAATCGCAAGATTGTACTCGCTTGATTTCCCTTGATCCATAATCGATGCAGCACGCCGACAAGCATTGGCGATTACCCAATCGGGGCTGTGGCTGATAGCAGCCCCCATTACTCGGTGAATCAGTGCTGAGTGGTAATAACCCAAGTCATCAGCAAGGGCGATCGCATCTTCAATCATTCCCTCATCCAGAAAAATATCAACCTTCGCGTCAGGAAAATTCCAACTTTCATTACTTTTCAGAGTTGCTAACAAATCTGATTTCAAAGTTGACCAACTATCTCTTGCTAACTCCTTCACTAAAGTATAATCGCTAAAAGAAGGTTTGATTTTAAATATCTGGATTCTAGCATTTAAGGCAAGTTCGTCTTCGCCAAACTCAACAGCCAACTCACTCATCGATGTTGCCAGTTGGTAATGGCAATGACCTGACAAGTTTAACCCAGCTTGGCAAATTTTCAGAGCTTGTTCTAAGGCTCCCTGTTGCTTTAAAGTTTGAACGAGAGCCAAAGCATCTTCCGCTGATTGCATCTGGGTAGCAGCAGCTTCCACTGCTTCTTCTACTCTCCCCAAACGAGTTAACATCGTCAAGTATTGTTGAGTACAACCTTCTGCTTGGGCTAAGTATAAGTATTCTTGATCGCGTTCCTGGCGATCGAGGATTTGCAAGCGAATTAAGCTTAAGTCGTGAGCACATTTTGGTGCGTCACCAGCCCAAACTCCTGACCCAGTAATGTTTCCTTCAAGTACCTGTTGGAGTAGGGGGTCATCCCAACCTTGGCGTAAAGCTTCCAAGCTCATGCTGAAATCACAATCCCATTCATCTTGCCAAGCTTCTAACATCACCTGGAGATCAATCTCTTCTTCAGCAGTTAGTTGAGCCGTCAAAATGGCTTCTGTCCAAGCTTCCTTCAAAGCGTTAGCTATCTCATAATTTTCAGCGCCAAACTCTTCTACATCATTCCAATCTTCAACGCAGGCTGTGGTGATGGCTTCTAAAATTACTAAAGCGTTGTTGCCATCCCCCTGTTCGCTGAATTCCTGGGCTCGCTGAATTACATCTAAAAGTTCTTCTGTAATCGGGTCTTCTTCCTCCCATCCATCCTCGAAATAACGAACAGCCTCTCGCAAAATTCGTCGTACTTGGTGCCGAAAGGGAGCAGGATCGATGGAGGTGCGGCGGGGTGCTTTGGTTGGTTGGTTTGAAGGTGCAGGAATAGCACTTAAGTTAATGTATCGTTCGATCGCATCAATGAGTGATGGTTCTTCTTTTACTAAATGCTGTATTAATTGCTGGGTTTGTACATCGTTGAGGCGATCGAGCAATTGTTCCAGTGTCGGGCCCTGCTCAATTATTTCTGGTTGCCGCAGACACAATAACAGCGTCGCAACAATGTGTTTACACCACCCACCGTTATCGTAAGGACAAGTGCAGAATAATGTAGAGGCTAATCCGGCATCATCAAAGGCCAGGGTAACACGGTAGGGTTCTACTTCGGAACCCTCCACTACTGCTTGCACCATATTGCCACGCCGGACTGCCCTAGTAACATTGCCAGCTAAATAATAAGCTTCACCCCGCTTGAGAGATTGGGCAGAGGTGTGATGCTCGATCGTTGTTTCACTGAGTTTAGGAATGGGCATGAGACTATGCCTCAGCAATTAAAGGATTAGACTCGATTTTACCTGAGAAATACACTTGCTCTACAATTTAATTGCGTTCCCATTTGAGGTTTCCATAAATTTTAATAATCTGTAAAAAAACCCGGTTTCTCCACACCCGTGCCTAAGTGATCTCTCTGTCTAACTACCAAAATCGGAATAATAGCCAAACTTTTGATGAGTAACCGCCCATACAGCTAGTTTAGCCAGAGAACCTCTGCTTCACATTCTCAGAAAAAGCGAACAACGTCAAAGATGAAAATACAACGATGCAAAGCATTTTCGCTCGACGCAGGATGTCCGAGTCAATGAAGCTGCTGGTTTGGTAATGCCAGAGGCGATCGACTCACCAATAAAACGGCCACATTAATTTAAACTGATTAAAAATTAGGCTGCGAAAATCCGATGATCCACAAGAAGAACCGCAAAAAGTTACCCTTATTAGCAGCGTTATTAGTCTCGCCATTTATCCCTTGGTTCCTAAGTGCGATCGCACTATTTCTCAGTCTCTGGGTCATCGTACCAGCACCCACGATGTTCCTGTACCCTTTGGCGGTGGGAGCACCAGAAATCAGTCCTTGGTTGGTCGGTATCAATACGATCGCCCTTGTCCTGAACCTGCTCAGACGGCATCAAGGCAAAGTCTACATTATTTTGTTAATTTGTAACCTGTTCGCCCTCATCCTGAGCCTGCTACCCCTGATTCAGTTCTCCGCAGCCAATGCAGCGGTAGCTACCCAAATGCAAGCTGTTCTAGGGGAAAACTATTTAGCAGCCGTTCCTCAAGCCGATCGCGCGCAGCTACGCCCTCAACCGTTTATCCTCGCAGATGCGTTCCGAGGAATTCCCCTCAGAGAGGTTAGGATCGATCGGGCTATTGGATTTGCCAACCCTGACGGAGTTTCACTGCAACTAAACCTTTATCGGCCGATGCAAATTGGCAAATATCCGGCGATTATCACCCTCTACGGGGGAGCTTGGCAAAGAGGCAATCCCGATTCCAATGAGGAATTCAGCCGCTATATGGCCGCCCAAGGCTATTGTGTTGTTGCAATTGCTTACCGCCACGCTCCCAAGTATCGATTTCCTGCTCAGCTTGAGGACGTACAAGCCGCTCTTTCCTATATCAAAACTCATGCTGGTGATTGGGGAATCGATCTCGATCGCGTTGCTTTGATGGGAAGGTCTGCAGGTGCCCATTTAGCAATGCTAACTGCTTATAATTCTAGTGTGCTTCCAGTTCGAGCAGTGGTGAACTATTACGGGCCAAATGACCTGCTTCGGGGATACAATGACCCACCTTTTCCTGATGCTATAAATGTTCGAGCCGTCTTGCGTGCTTTTCTGGGAGGAACGCCAGACGAACTCAACGAGCTTTACCGTCGGGCTTCTCCCATAAATTATATTAAACCCAATCTTCCCCCTTCTCTACTGGTTTATGCAGGTCGCGACCATATCGTTCAGCCCAAGTTTGGTCGATCGCTCTACGAACGATTGCGAGCCACGGGCGATCGGGCTATTTTACTCGAAATTCCTTGGGCTGAACACGCCTTTGATGCAGTTTTTAATGGCCCGAGCAATCAATTAGCTTTGTACTACACAGAACGCTTTTTGGCTCATTCTCTGAAGTCTTCGGATTACCAACGAGTTAACTAAAAATTATCAACTTACTCATTTATGCTCAATAAACTGCGGCTATAACAGTTTAATAAGTTCCCAAATCTCCTAAAGATTTCTACTGCCAATTGTCGCACCAACTTTTAGAAGAGTTGCAAGACTTTATTTATCATATAGCGGTTCGATCGCGTGGTGAGGTATGCCCTATGCCCTATGCCCTATGCCCTATGCCCTATGCGAGTACGATCGCCCCCCAGTTTCAGCGCCCCGCGTTCTGTTACACTAAAATCCTGCGGTTGTGTGCGATCGGTGCGATCGACCCTTCGGAAAAAAAACTAAATTTCTGTAGCCTAGAATACATTTATTTGGTTAATGATTGTTTAAACTCTCCAAGTGTAGATTGTGTACTCTCCATAATTCTCCAAAACCCCTAAACGAGTGCGTTGTTGGCTGGACTGCGATTTATCGATCGTCGAACCGTTAAAAACCATAAGTAGTTTTGACCTGAATTCATCGGAATTGATTCGCACAAAATTTTTGAGCTGACCAGGGTGAAGATTAGTTACTAAATCTGTGCAGCGCAGACATCTATCATGTTGACTCAAGTTAGTACAGGCTCTTGTCATCTATTTTATTGCTGCTAATAACCGAAATCCAACCGCATCTCACACTGGATTGTCACGCCAGATGGGCGAAGTGATAGGGCCTCGCTCATCCAATCTTTTAGAGCCTGCCAAAAAAGGCATTCTGCCCAAAGTTAGCTTTGACTAAAAACGTTGGGTAAATCCAACATATTTGTCAATCGTTAAACTTTTGCTAACATCTATTTTTTCACAACTACTCGTCCCCCAATCCCAATAAAAATAACCATGAGTGGAAACGAATCGCGCGTTCAAGCAATTTCTCAAATCGTCAACCGCAAACTGATGCCTGGTCGGCCTCCCAAGCGGCTAGAAGATATGTGGGCAACAGACGTTTATAGTCTGAGCAAGATGCAAGAAAGTCTGCCCAAAAGTATTTTCAAATCAGTAAAAAACACCATTCAAACCGGCCAAAAACTCGATGCTTCCGTAGCTGATGTAGTTGCAGCAGCAATGAAAGATTGGGCTATTTCCAAAGGAGCCCTGTACTACGCCCACGTATTTTACCCGCTCACCAACAGCACCGCCGAAAAGCACGATGGTTTCATCTCAGTGCAAGGCGACGGCTCCGTCATCTCAGAATTTGCAGGGAAAGTTCTGGTACAAGGCGAACCCGATGGCTCCTCCTTCCCCAACGGTGGCATCCGCTCGACTGCGGCCGCTCGCGGATATACAGCGTGGGATGTCACCAGCCCTGCTTATGTCATGGAAACAGACAACGGCATGACATTGTGCATTCCTACTGTTTTCATCTCCTGGACAGGTGAAGCCTTAGACAAGAAAACGCCGCTTTTGCGTTCCATTGCCGCAATGAACAAAGCAGCAACCCGAGTGTTAAAGCTATTAGGAAACACCGAAATTGCTCCGGTAAATTCCAGTTGCGGTTCCGAACAAGAATACTTCCTGGTAGATGCCAATTTCACCACCAGCCGCCCCGATTTACTGCTAGCAGGTCGCACCCTTTTCGGCAAACCTCCTGCCAAAGGTCAGCAATTTGACGATCACTATTTTGGAGCGATTCCAGAGCGCGTTCAAGTCTTCATGCAGGAAGTAGAAGAAAGAATGTACCGGCTGGGAATTCCTGCCAAAACCCGCCACAACGAAGTAGCTCCCGGTCAGTTTGAAATTGCACCTGTTTTTGAAGCAGCAAACGTTGCCAGCGACCACCAACAATTAACCATGACCATTCTCCGCAACACTGCGAAGAAACATGGTTTTATGTGTTTGCTGCACGAGAAACCTTTCGCCGGCATTAACGGTTCCGGCAAACACGTCAACTGGTCGGTTGGCAATGCCACCCAAGGGAACTTATTAGACCCCGGCGATACACCGCACTCGAACATACAATTTCTAGTTTTCTGCGGCGCTGTGATTCGCGGAGTTCACAAATACGGCCCGCTATTGCGCGCGGTAGTTGCTACTGCCAGCAACGACCACCGATTGGGTGCAAATGAGGCTCCGCCAGCAATTATCTCTGTCTATTTGGGTTCGCAATTAGAAGATATCTTCGGGCAAATTAGCCGGGGAGAAGTTAAGGACTCTAAAGGTCGGGGAATTATGAACTTAGGTGTAGAAACACTGCCTACTTTCATGAAGGATGCTGGGGACAGAAACCGGACTTCGCCTTTTGCCTTTACTGGAAACAGATTTGAATTCCGTGCAGTAGGTTCCGGTCAGTCTGTTTCCGGGCCGCTGGTGGCTATGAATACGATTCTTGCAGATTCTTTGGACTGGATTGCTAACAAATTAGAAAGCGATTTGGCTAACGGAACTGAACTGAATGCTGCCATCCAAACCATTCTCAAAGAAGTGATGGACGAGCACGGTGCGGTTGTATTTGGCGGCAACGGCTATTCGGAAGAATGGCACAAAATGGCTGTTGAGGAACGGGGTTTAGCTAACTTGCGGACTACTGCCGATGCTTTGCCCGTGTTGAAGGAAGGATACATTGAAGACTTGTTTGAAAAGACAGGTGTTCTGACTCCCGTTGAATTGGAAAGCCGTTACGATGTTTATGCAGAGCAGTATTTGCTGGCAATTGAAGTCGAAGCAAAACTGGTAATAAGCATGGCAAAAACCATTATTTATCCCGCAGCGGTAAGGTATTTAGCTGAACTTTCCGGCACGATTTCTAAATTGAAAGAGATTGGGATTGAACTGGAAAAGGAAAGTGCCGAAAAAGTAGCGGTGCTGGTTAAGTCAATGATGGATACTGCGAGCAAATTGAGTGCTGCTTTGAGCAAGCACGATTTTGCTTCGACAGAAGACCATATGCAATATGCTTCGCAAACAATTCGTCCTTTGATGGATGAGGTTCGCAAGTATGCGGATGCTCTGGAAGGTGAAGTGGCTGACGATTTGTGGCCGCTACCTACTTATCAAGAAATGCTGTTTGTTAAGTAAGAGCAAACAAATTCGGTTAATTGCAGGTTAGAGTTGTAAGGACACGGCAGTGCCGTGTCCTTACTTGTTTTTAAGCTTTTTTAAGCTTAAAGGAGTGGTACGCTGAATTTGTCAGAGTCATTAAATGCGAGCGAGAGTAAGAGTGGCGAATATTGTTGAGATACCCTTCAACAAATTTATCATTGAATCTAATCAAAAATAAATTTAATGCTGAGGTAGACATTACTGACAGTATTGACGGTGAAAATAGTGAACCTACCATACGCAAATATGCCCAGTCAGGCTATGACCTGGTAATTGCAGCCAGTGGTGCCTATTCCAAAGCTGTGGTAGGCTGAATCTGTCAGAGTCATTAAATGCGAGCGAGAGTAAGAGTGGTGAAGATTGTTGAGATACCCTTCAACAAATTTATCGGCGTACAAAAAGTAATATTGCTGCGAAAAGCTATTATGCGAATTCAATCTTTCTTGAAACAAATGACTCTGGCGGCTCTAGCTCTGGTTTTTGCGATCGGTTGCAGTCGATCGACTCCGAACCTAAACTCTTCCCCGGAAGCAAGGACTTCTAGCAGCTTTAGAGTGGCAATGCTCACCACAGGCTCAAAAGACAACCAAAGTTGGGATCAAGCTTGCTTTGAAGGATTGAATCTAATCAAAAATAAATTTAATGCTGAGATAGACATTACTGACAGTATGGGCGGTGAAAATAGTGAACCTACTATACGCAAATATGCCCAGTCAGGTTATGACCTGGTAATTGCAGCCAGTGGTGCCTATTCCAAAGCTGCCGAAAAGGTCGCTAAAGAATTTCCGCGCACGAAATTTGCGCTGATTACAACGCATCCAGGGAATAACAGAAATTTGGGGGCTGTTGCCTTTCGATCGGGTGAAGTGGGGTACCTCACAGGTGCTTTGGCTGCCATGAAGACCAAAAGTAATAAAGTTGGCTATATTGTGGGCGAACCTTATCCGGTTTACAAAGAAGAAGAAGCCTTGTTTAGGCGGGGAGTGAAGGCAACGAATCCCTCTGTTCAAGCCTCGACGGCTTTTCTCAACTCTTGGGTTGATACGGAAAAAGCCATCAAAGTGGCAACGGATATGGTTGCTTCTGGAGTAGATGTTTTGGCATTCAACGCGGGTGAGGCAGGGTTAGCCGCGCTAAAAGCCGTTTCGCAAAAGCCAGGAGTCTTGGTAATTGGTAGGACAAAGGATCAGTACGAAGTGGCTCCCGGCAAAGTCCTAACTAGCGTTCTACAGGACATTCCCAATCTGGTGCTAAATGTGGCAGTGTTAACCCAGCAAGGTCGCTGGGAAGGAAAACTTTACAAGTTTGGGCTCAAGGAAAAAATCTACGACTTTGCCCCTTTCCGTGGTAGTCTCACGCCTCAGGAAGAGGACACTTTCAAGACCATCCGAGAAGCTGTGACGACTGGCAAAATCGATGTTTCTCCTTAGTGCACCGATTAATTGATTTACCAATATTGATCCTAAGTCCGATGCAAAATCAACGCAACGAGCGCGTTCTGCCGATTGCCAGAAGCTGTCGTTCTCATCCCTGGCAACGCTTCTTTTCTATTGCAAATCAGCTCCGGTATGGTTTGATATTTTTGGTTCTTCTGAGCTTACTGCCCACAGGTGGCTTGCTGATCTACCTCAGCTTTCAGGCGCAGATCCAGCAATCGCGATCGCTCCAACAAGAGCGTAGTCAGACAGCAGCAGGGCAGATTGATAATTATCTAGATGACTTGAAACGAAAACTGAGCTATTTAGCTAGGGTCAAAGGACTCACAAACTTTCAACCTCAAGCGCAGCAGAGCCTCTTGGAAGCGTTGACTCGTCATAATGATGCTTATGAAGCCGTTGCCATTTTGAACCGGAAGGGACAAGTTGTCGCGTCAGTTTCACCCTACGAACCGCTCAAGTTAGAAAATCCAGCCAATTCGCCACTGTTTATTAGTGCTTTTAAACAACAGGAAGATTATGTCAGTCCTGTAGAAATTAATCCTAAAACTCACCAACCAACCACCATTCTGGCGGTTCCGATTCGGAATGAGCGAGATGAGGTGGATGGGGTGCTATTAGCAGAGATAAATCTCAACTTTCTCTGGTTTGTTGTTTCCCAAATCGAGGTTGGCAAGACGGGTTATATCTATGTAGTCGATGAGCGTAATTTCCTCATTGCTCAAAAGGGTAGTAAGCCAGAAACATTTCAAATTCAAGATATTTCTAAGCGCCCTTTCTTTCAATTTTTGAAAGCTTCCGAAGATACTAAGCGCCTTAACGTTTATCCGGGTCTAAAGCAGGTAGAAGTATTGGGAGCCACTGCCTTAGTTCGGAGCGTGAATTGGAATGTGGTTGTAGAACTGCCAACGGCTGAGGCCTATGCTCCCGTTTACCAAATGCTCTCAGTTATGGGAGGCTCATTGGCGGTGGTGACGATCGTCGCTGTTGGCATTGGCTTTCTATTTATTCGGCAAATTGTGGTGCCACTCCAGCGCTTAACCACGGCAGCTACTGAACTCAGTGCGGGGCAATTAGAGACGCGGGTCAACATTGATAGCCACAACGAACTGGGGACATTGGCGATCGCCTTTAACAATATGGCAACCCAGTTAGAGGAACTGATTACAGCAGTTGAAGTGGAACGGAATTTTGTTTCAGCTATTCTTGAAATTGCAGGTGCGCTGGTAGTTGTGCTCGACCCGCAGGGACAAATCGTTCGCTTTAACCGAGCTTGCGAGCAAATGACTCATTACTCGTTTAGTGAAGTAAAAGGGCGCTACATTTGGGAATTGTTCCCGAACTCAGACTTAGTTGGACAAGCCAAAACTACTTTTGAGTCTTTACAATCTGGTAATTTTCCCCAGCAGTATGAAGGCAGTTGGGTGAGCAAAGATCAACAAGTCAGACTGATTGCCTGGTCAGATACTGCTTTACTGGATAATGAAGGTGAAATTGAGTACATCATCAAAACAGGGATTGACATTACTCAACGGAAACAGGCAGAAGAGGAACTCAAAGCCTCGGAACAGCGACTATCTTATCTATTCCGCCAAAGTGCACTGGCAGTTGTGGAATGGGATTTAAACTTTAAAGTCACTGCTTGGAATCCAGCTGCAGAGCAGATTTTTGGTTACACGGCTACAGAGGCGATGGGACACCATGCCGCAGAATTAATTGTGCCTGCGTCTGCCCGAAAGGCGGTCGATAAACTGATGAACGAGTTGTTGATTCAGAGCCAAGGAATCTACAGCATCAACGAAAATATTACGAAAGACGGCAAAACTATTATTTGCGAATGGTTCAATACGCCTTTAGTAGGGGATGCTGGAAAGATTGTTGGAGTTGCTTCCTTGACACTGGATATTACTGAGCGCAAGCAAGCCGAAGTTGCTTTAAGGCAAGCAAAAGAGGAAGCTGAGGTTGCACTCAAAACCTTACAGCAAACTCAGGCACAGCTTATTCAGGCAGAGAAAATGTCAGGTTTGGGGCAACTGGTTGCTGGTGTTGCTCACGAAATTAATAATCCAGTCAACTTTATCTATGGCAACCTGAGCCATACTGCCGACTACACGCAAAATTTACTAAAGTTGATTCAGCTTTACCAGCAAACCTATCCAACTAATGCCCAAATTGAGGAAAAAATTGAAGAGTTCGAGCTGGACTACATTAGTGAAGATTTGCCCAAAATGCTGACTTCTATGAAGGTAGGAGCCGATCGCATTCGTCAAATTGTCCTGTCGTTACGAAACTTCTCGCGGCTGGATGAGGCAGAAAAGAAGCCTGTTGATATCCACGAGGGAATTGACAGCACATTGATGATTTTGCAAAATCGACTGAAGGCAAAACCGGATCATCCTGCTATTGAAATTGTCAAAGAGTACGGCGACTTACCGCGAGTAGAGTGCTATGCCGGACAGTTGAACCAAGTCTTTATGAATATTCTGGCAAATGCGATTGATGCTTTAGAAAACCACGACAATCAGCGTTCTCTAAAAGACATCCAAAAGAATCCCAGTCGCCTCACTATTCGGACTAAGCTAGTCACAAACGAAACTGGGCCAGGTTCTTCTAAAAACGTGGTGATTCAAGTTCAAGACAATGGATCGGGGATGACGGAAACTGTTAGACAACAGGTGTTCAATCCCTTCTTCACCACAAAACCAACTGGTAAAGGAACTGGATTAGGGCTATCCATCAGCTATCAAATTGTAGTTGATAAGCACGGTGGCTCCATTGAGTGCTTTTCTCAACCCCATCAAGGAACAGAGTTCCGAATTGAAATTCCTGTTTTGCAAAGCGGTGCTGTAGCACTCGTAGGTAAATAACTGCGATCGCATTCCTTTATATATAGCGTTTTTAAAGTAGCTTGGAAACTGCTAGAGCACCTCTGAATTATTTGTGTAAATAAAAGAAAAGTGGTCAGCTCAAATTCAATAAAAAAAGGGGGTAGACAAGTAGTTAGTGCCAGCAGCGGGCGCTCTGACTCGCGACAGCAGGCGATCGCACACCTAACCACATCGTAGCGAATGGCTCCTCAAACCCTCAAAACAAGGATTAGGGGCGACCTCGCTTGGAGTTTGATTCTCCCATCCCTTTCTCAAAAGTAAAAGCGATCGCTTGTCAGATAAAATCTGGAGCGCTCGCTTAAAAACAAATATATATGCTGACTCTAATCTCCTGACTCAAAAACAGTCAATTATCCACGCCAAAATCCACCGACATTGACATTTTTTATGGCTGATATTACTATGGTTTATTTTGGGGATTATGTTCTGTCATCTGGGAGAGAGAGAGCGAGGAAGACATTAAATTTTTTATTCATAATTACAGATGATTTTAGTCTTAACTGGACACAAATGGGCAGTCTCCAACTCCCCGCAGCCTTTAAGAAGTCGGGGATTTAACATAAGATTAGATCGACCTACTTAAAGCTAGATAAATGACAGTCCCGCGTCTGGAACAATTTAGAGGTTGTCTGATCGGTCAGTGTCTCGGCGACGCTATAGGCTGTAGAGTAGAAGGCTATTCTCCGGAAGTTTGCCAAAACTTTGTCCGCTCCCAAGTTAGACGCAAAAAAATCAGAGATCGCGCTCGCTTCGGCTTGCCTTTTGGTCAATACACCGACGATTCCCAACTCGCCCGCGAACTCATCCAAAGCTACGTCGCTTGTGGCGAATTCGACCCCAGCGACTACGCCACCCGTATTGCTGACATTTTCGCTCAACAGCGCATTGTCGGGCGGGGTCGAGCGACAGAAGAAGCTGCAAACCGCCTGATACGGGGCGTTGCTTGGCAAGAAGCTGGTACTCCTGCTCCCAATGCTGGTAATGGCAGTGCGATGAGGGCTGGACCGATCGGCTTAATATTCTACGATGACCCGTCCCAGCTTGTACAAGCTGCTTGCGATCAAGGGCGCATCACCCATCAAGATTCGCGGTGTTCTGCGGGGGCTGTGGCGATCGCCGGGGCTGTGGCGATCGCCCTTCAATCTGACATGATGATTGAAACTGAGCCATTTCTCGGTCAACTGAGCGAATGGGTAGGAGAAGTTGATTCTTCCTTTGCCGCTTTGCTCAAAGATTTGATTGATTGGGTCAAATTGCCTCCAGAGTCAGCCGTAGAGTTGATTTCTAGAGCTGGACTCCCGTTAAACTACAAGGACTCTTGGCAAGGAATCTCGCCTTTTGTAGTTGGTAGCGTCTTGTGGAGTTTATATGCGTTTTTGAGAACGCCTCAAGATTACTGGGAAACTCTCTGCACTAGCATCGCCGTCGGTGGCGATGTGGATACCACCGCAGCAATGGCTTGTGCCATCAGCGGGGCATTTCTGGGCCTAGAAGCCATCCCGAATCAACTAGCGGAATTTTTGAACGATCGGGGTACCTGGGGTCTGGGCGAACTGATTAAACTCGCTGACAATTGTTATCAGTTGAAAGTCAAGTTGTAGCCGCTTCTAACAACTTAGGACTTATTATTACGGCTATATAAATTTGGACGATCGACATTTGTTTCTAAATCAGTCGATCGCCCCGACTCAAATTCCCTCAATCATATCAAATCCGTTAGCATCGGAATAGTAAATTCGAGTTCACTGTTGACGGTTGACTGTTCACTGTCAACAGTCAACCGTCAACCGTCAACATCATTCTGGTGTAACCGGAAATGATATCAAACGATTTTTTCGCTAGAAAGTTCCCCACTAGCAGGAGGCACTACCGTATCGCCAAAGGCAATCCGCAGAAAAGGCGGAGCCAAAAAAGTCGTCAGAATCACCATGATAATAATCGAGACTTCTAACGGTTTATCCAAAACCCCACTCGCGGAACCGATGCCGGCAAACACTAACCCGACTTCGCCCCGAGGAATCATCCCCACTCCGATCGCCAATCGATTGATTCCCGGCTGACCAAACACCACCCAGCCTGTTACGATCTTGCCAAAAATAGCAACCAAAATCAAAAAGACGGCAATCAAAAGTCCCGCCCGATTATCCGGTACTGTTGGGTTCAAAACCCCCAAATCCGCCCGAGCCCCCACCGTTACAAAGAAGATGGGCACAAATAAATCGGCGATGGGTTTCACCAGTTCATCCAACTCTAGGCGGGCATCGCTTTCATCCAACACCAAACCAGCCGCAAAGGCCCCCAAAATGGCTTCGAGATGAATTGCGTTGCCCAGAAAAGCCATGAAGAAAGCAAAGATAAATGCCGGGATGATAATATTGCCGCGAGTTTTGAGTTGACCCGCCACCGCCGAGAAAGTTTTGTCGAAGACACCACCCAAGAGAATCGAACCTAGCAGAAAGGCAGTTGCACTTACGATCAAATAGATGACATTAACAACATCAATCTCACCTGTTTTGGCTAAACTGGCGACAACAGCCAGGACAATAATTCCTAGCACATCATCAATCACCGCCGCACCGACAATAATTTGACCTTCTTTAGAGTTCAGTTGTCCTAATTCAGACAACACTTTAGAGGTAATTCCAATGCTGGTTGCGGTCAAAGCTGCCCCCGCAAAAATTGCTGGAATTGCTGCCGTGTGGAAAATTATTATTAAGCCAGCAGTACCGGCGGCAAAGGGAACTGCCACACCTACGCAGGCGACAACGGTAGCTTGAATTCCGACTTGCTTGAGTTGTTTGAGATCCGACTCTAAGCCAATTTCAAACAGCAGAATAATCACGCCTAATTCAGCCAGCACTGAAATGACTTCACTCTGCGATTCAAAGACACTGGTGAGGGCGGCAGGAGACAGATGATTGATCGATTGCAGAACTGTCATAATCCCTGAGTTGGATGCTGACAGCCCGCTTCCGGGAAAAACGATCAAGTGTAAAGCAGATATCCCAATAATCACCCCTGCTACAAGTTCACCCAAAACCGGTGGAAAATCGAAGTTTCTCGCTACTTCAGCGCCGATTTTACTGGCGATATAAATCACTACCAAACTGAGCAAAACTCCGCTGAGGACGATCGGCGAATTTTCTGCCTCGACTGTTGCTAGCAAAGGTATGGGAGCAACTAGGGATGCCATCCCAGAACTTAAAGCTGTAATTGTATGGTTCAAAAACATGGGTACGATGATGGTAAGAAAGACGATTCTACGCTGACTGTTGACTGTTGACTGTTGACTGTTAACTGTTGACTGTTGACTGTTGACTGTTGACTGTTGACTGTTGACTGTTGACGGTTGACTGTTGACTGTTGACTGTGAGTCTGAAAAGTGATAACTGTTACATATTGGGTAGCCAGTTAACTCGACATGACTATCAAGCAAAGCTTGAAGAACCCAAATCTGGCGGTACATCCTGCCACCGCCCTTGTCCGACTGCTTGAATTGCTTCTTTTAGCAAGATATCGCCGGTATAAATTGCCCTACCGACGATCGCACTTTTGACACCAATTGGTTCCAAAGCCAGCAAACTTAACAAATCTGCGATCGAACTAACGCCACCGGAAGCAATCACCGGAATCGAAATAGCGTTAGCAATTTCGCGCAAAGATTCCAAATTCGGCCCTTCCATAGTACCGTCGCGGTGAATGTCGGTGTAAATAATTTCAGCCGCCCCTAACTCTGCCATTTTTTGCGCCAATTCTGTTGCTAAAACTTCCGAAGTTTCTAGCCAGCCTCTAGTCGCAACTTTACCATTTCTGGCATCAATGCCAACCAGAATTCGGCCGGGAAATTCGGCGCACAATTCGCCGACTAATTGCGGTTGTTCGACGGCGACAGTGCCGAGAATGACGCGCCGAACGCCTAAATTGAGGATAGCAGCCACAGAAGCGCGATCGCGCATTCCCCCACCTACTTGACAGGGAACGTCTACGGATCGGACGATCGCTTCAATGGCTGCTTGGTTGACTGGATGACCTGCTTTGGCGCCGTCGAGGTCTACTAAATGCAGCATTGTCGCGCCTTCATTTACCCACTGTCTGGCGACTTCGACGGGGTTGTCGTTAAAAGTCTGAGACTTCGCGTAGTCTCCCTGATACAATCGGACGCATTTTCCATCCAATAAGTCGATCGCTGGAATTACATTCATGATTTTTGCTCAAATTGCTAATTATACCAGTTAAAAAAAAGAATGCAACTTTAGGCAAGCTCCCAACCCATACATAATCAGTCATTCCCAATCGTTTAATCTAAAATCTAAAATGGTATTACGCATTACATTTATTTTTGACATTCGCAACCGCTATTTAAATGAAACATAATCGCCGAAGACAGCGTTGACCATAAAGGAGTATTGACATCAGCTTTTTGCAAAGCTTCGGCCGTCCAGTCGTTGCAAGTTCTCAAAATAGAATAACTGCCTTTTGCTTCATAAAAACTGTCACTGTTGTCGTAGCCGTAGCTAATTTTCCTTTTCTTACCTGCTGCGTCTAATTGGAATGTATCTTTAAGAAAATTTATTATTTTAAGATAATTCGCTCCACTAATTTTCACACATTTGGCTTCAATATTTTGGGGAGGAAGCCGATAACCTTGAACGTGTACGGTAGACGGAGTAGCGAGAAATAGCGCCTTGAAAGCTGTAACTGGGTTGATGATTGCTGAGGTAGAAGTTTCCAGCATAAAAGCTCTATCTCCCCACCCAAAAGATAGATATTTATAATCAGAAGTGGCATCCCGCCCTATTTCTGTTAGCGGTAAAAATTGATTCCAGTCAAAATATTCATTTTTAACTGGAACAATGATTTCGGTGTGAATGCCTTGATTGGAAATGTATAGAGAGATTGTGCAATCTGGTTGCGAGTAATTTCCCCACTTTCTGGGAGTGAGATAGCCAATTGTTAGGAAAGCGGTCAAAAATAAGATGACAATTCCTAAGCGCTGTATGGTTTTTCTCATTTTAACCGTAGGTTTCAAATTCTGGCTTCGGATGGCGGGCGCTGCATCTTTGTGGGAAAGAACTCTTGCAAAGCAGAATTGCGCTGTTCGGGGGTTTCCCTAGCCCAATTCGACAAACTTTCGTAGAAAAAGAACGACACGCCAGCGAAATTTCTTTTTCGCACTTCTTGCACTTGTTCTTGAATTTGTTTGAGGGGAACAGAATTATTTTTAAGACCAGTTAAAATGCCGATCGCAGTTGGAATGTTAAGTTTAGCCAGTTTAACTTCTTCCCGTTCCAGTTCGGCACTAAAACGCTTGATATCGCTGCGATAAACCTGCAACACAATTTCTTGGATGTAGCCGCGTCTTTCCCAGGTAAACCAGTCCTGCAAGTGGGCGGGTAAAGAAAAGTGAAAAGGGTTCGGAGATAAGCTGACAATACATTTTTCTTTGCGGGATTTAATGGCGCGGGAAACTCGCCCCACGAAGTCGTTGATTTTGTCAGCGCGCCAGCGCACCCAGAAGGTTTCGCGGGGGTCGTCGGAGGGAGGGCTCTTGATTTGTTCCTGATACATTGACACTGTTAGCGGCTCGTAGCCAAATTCTACTGGCAAGCCGAAATGGTCGTCAAATTGAATGCCATCTATATCATAATTATCGACAATTTCTAGGATTAAATCTAAGATAAATTGCTGCACTTCGGGATGAAAGGGATTCAGCCAAACTCGCTCGTGTTTGCCTTCTTTCCAAATAGTTGAACCGTCGCGCCGCTGCGCCAGCCATTCGGGGTGAAGTGTGGCTAATTCCGATTCGGCGGGAGCCATGAAACCAAACTCAAACCAGGGGATTACTGCTATACCTTTTGGGCGGGATTGTGCTATAATTTCTTTAAGGATGTCTCGGTCTTTCAATCCGGGCGATGGGTCGATCGACTGTCCGAATACTCGTTGGGCTGCAGCGCTCGGATAAAGCGTATAGCCTCCTTGCCACACCGTGGGATAGATGGTATTAAAATTGAGTCGATCGAGTCGATTTACAGCGTCAATGATGTTGTTGCGGGAGAAGATAACGTCGCTGTCAATGTTCGTCAGCCAGACGCCGCGCAATTCGGTTGTTGGGGTTTGGGGGCGGGTTTGAGCTAACAGACGCGGGGATAATATGGCGGAGGAGATAAGGGCGATCGCAAAAACAACTATTAAAGCCAGTATCCGCTGCCATTTGTGCAATTTAATCATCAATTTGTCGCAAATATGATTATTTTTAGACTGATATTTTACCGTAGAATTAGCTTGGTAGGGTGCGCCAGCTAGGGTTATTTTATTAAAAGTCACTCGAACATTTCCTGACGCCCCTACTACTTTTGATATTATTGGGGGTCAACGATGGTACCCATAAATAATATTGTTCCTGTAGTATGGTCTTGAATGGCACAAAAGAATGGACGGTTTACATTCATTTGAAAAGGCGAGCTTCTGGTTTCGATGGAAGTCACGGCTGCTGCTTCTGTACCTTCTTCGTTTACTTCGACAAATGTTTTGTGTTTTACTAAATCGGTAGTGCTTTTATGTAAAGGATGGATAAAATTCAGGCAGTCGAGCCTTCAGCATTGCTAATCTGATTTGGTGATTATAGTCATGAATGAAGTTCCAAATAGCACTCTTGTGATTCTCCAACTTCTTAGAAAACGATAACGTCTTCCTGACCAATCGCGAAACTCGCTGCCTGAGTGTATTATTCAATCGTTCAATGTAGCTGGTTAATCCACTTTCTTTGCCGACAGACGTATGCCGTTTACTCGGTAAAACCGCAGCATAGGCTTCCCAATGGTCAGTATAAATCTTGGCACATTGGCGATAGACACTCGGTAGGGAATCCCATAATGCTTGAGCCGACTTCAAGGAACGGTCTCCAATATGACATCCAATCACTTCCCGAGTCTTGGCGTCAATCGCTAACCAGACCCATTGTTTATTCCCTTTGTCGTCTACAAAAGACCAAAGTTCATCCATTTGGACGGTATGTTTTCCGACTTGTTTCGGGATGACTGTGGCCTTTTGTTCTACGGCAGCGTACAGGTGGTTCACATAATTTTGGAGCCAGCTCTCAGAAACATCCATGACTCGGGCAATACCAGCGAGGGAAATCCGCTCCAGAAGAAGCAATTCAATTTTTACCAAGGTGTCCGTGTCCTTGGCTTGCCACTGAGGGTTTTCGACAAACTGGCGGCCACAGTCGCGACATTTGTGATTTTGTTTGCCCCGACGAGTCATGCCATTTTTCATCACATCGTCAGAACCACAAGTGGGACAAATCAGATAGGGTTTCATGATCAGACTCCTCAAAATACCGGACCTAGAGTTATTATCCTCCATCCTTTACATAAAAGCACTACCACTAAATCTACTGCTATTTTGTTATCAGTCATCGGAGAAAAATCGGCTTTTGAAATATCAAAAATTCCTGCCATTCCCAAAGCTATGAGTGTGTTGTTGAGTTCAACTTTATACTCTATCTTGAAGCGCGGTATTTCAATTATACCCTTTTTTTCGCTAAATTCTTGCATCCATTTACTCCAGTTTTCTGGTGTTAATTGCTGCAAGAAAGTGGTTAAATTGCTATTGGAGTTGGGCAAGAAAATATACATAGCCAGGGCGCCTTCTTTTCCGTAACGTAAACTGACTGCTTGAAATTGGTGTGTTGCGTAGTACCCATAAATGCCTCTCTGAGACATCATCGGATGCTGTTTTGAACTGCCGTCGGTTAAAGAGAAAGTTTTGTTGGCAGTTTTAGATTTATCAAAGGGCGTTTGCCACTTACCTTTGAAATAGATGGCGTTAATCAAAAACAAGACTTGATCCGAGCTAATTTGATTGACTATTTGATCAATTTTTCCTTGAGTTTTTTGGCTAACCCAGTTGTTAATGATGCTGGGAGCTTGCGGATTCATAAATTCTAGTTCGGTAAGATCGGCTTGGTAATATTGTTGATTTGTTTGCAGAAATTCTGGTTTTAAGGAGAAGCCTTGTTGCGCCCAAAGCGAGTTGGCAATTAATACTTGGACATTGGGGTCAACTTTCTGCAAACTATTTTGCAAACCTTGATTTGCTGCGTTGATTTCTTGGGGAGTCATTCCCGTTAATTCGAGAACTTTTGTCATTTCTTGTTTGGTTTCTCCGCTAACTCCGTTGTATGTCATTGACAGTGCGAGGGCGACAGAAGTAGGGGAAATAAAGATATTTGTATTCGGCTGTTGTTTGCTGAGGGTGTTGAACAAATTAAAACCAAATTTGGTATTAGCTGCAACAAGTCTGACGTCGACATTTCTCTGATTGTTAGGGGGTGTCATCGCTACAGCTTTTGAGTGATTAGGATTGGCGAGGTTGATGGGGTTAATTTTCAGTGAGGGCGCTAATTCTGCGAAAATTGCTAATGTAATAATGGCGACAGTAGCCAGCCTGGCTTTCCATGACATAACTGTTATGTTTGGTTGATATTTTGGGTGGTGTGGTTTCACATTTTTACCTCTTTATTTTGGGCCTCTCGACTGAGTACTAAAGTTTTTGATAGTTTAATATAGTAAGGACTTTAGTCCTTGCTATAAACAGTTGGCTAACTCTTTTTAGGAATAGAGAGGATAGCTTTTAAGAGTAACCTTGCAGTTTCATCACTTGGCGGTAGTGGGCTTCTATTTCACTTACTGTTTGCGATTGACGCTTCCCCGTCCACTCGCTGCGATCGAATAATTCCCGCCTCAAAGCATCAACATCGATCGTTTTTACCTTACCTTCGGCGACAATTTGTTGGCCGTTTACCCAAACGCTGTCTACCGCATTAGTCGGGCGTCCCAAAATCAGCAAGCCGATCGGATCGGTGCGCGGCAGCAATGATAAACTGGTTAAATCATACAGCACAAAATCAGCTTTTTTACCGACTGTCAGCGAACCCATTTCATCAGCCGCATTCAAGCCTTTTGCTCCTCCCAGGGATGCCATTTCTACAGACTGGCGCGGTGTAATCCATTGGCGGTAATCCAAATCCGTGATATTGTGCAAAATCGAACCAATTTTAATTGCTTCCAGCAAATCTTGAGAGTCATTGCTAGCAGCGCCGTCGCAGCCGAAAGATACGTTTACTCCCGCTTGACGGTATTTCAAAATTGGTGCAATTCCGCTTCCCAAGCGCAAGTTGCTGAGGGGATTGTGTACGACGGTCGCTCCCGTTTCTGCCATAATCGCAATGTCAGAATCGTCCAGCCAAACGCAGTGCGCTAAGGAAGTTCGCGGACTCAAATAACCAATTTTTTGCAGGTGTTCGACAGCGCTACAGCCGTATTTTTCGTGAGCTAGTTGTTTTTGAGCGGGGGTTTCCAAGAGGTGGGCGTGCCGACAAAGATTGTAGCGATCGCTCAATTCGATGCAGCCTTCAAACAAAGCATCGGAACACAGTTGAATTCCCGTCGGCGCCAACAACATATTAACACCTTTTTCGGGATTGTGAAACTGTTTTATGGCTGTTTCCATTAATTCCAAAGTGGCCTTAGTCGAGCGAATGTAAGCCGCGTGTTCGATGCCGCTATCGCCAGAAGGCATTCCCGCCGTCAGGGATTGATCTTGAATTAACGGCCCGATAAAAGCGCGGATACCGATTTCTTGATAAGCGCGAACTGCGGCGGCGATTGTCTCTAATTCTTGCCCCGGAATCAAAACTAAATGATCGACTACGCTTGTACCGCCCGACAGCAATGTTTCTACCGCAGTTCCCAAGGCGCTCAAGTAAACTTGTTCGGGTTCTAGAGGCGTAAAATCGTACAATTCGGCAATCCACAACTCTAGGGGCAAAGGGGGAATAATGCCCCGCTGCCACATTTCTGAAGAGTGAGTGTGCGCGTTGACAAAACCGGGCAGCAGCAGCTTATTTTTGCCGTCAATAACTCTTCCCGCAGGCTCTAAATTGGGCGCGATCGCACTTATGCAATTATCCACCACTTGCACATCTGCGGTTTCATAACCGCTCTCAACCGGAATTAAAGCATTTTGAATTGTAAAGCTCATAGATTTACACTTTTTGTAAATTTACATTTATTTTTATTTTATGATTCCCAGGCGCTAACATTTGCGCTCACCAAACTGTAATAAACTTAATAAATCCTAAAATTTATCAAAAAGTTACCCCTGATACTTAATTCTAGTAAAGATTTAAGATATGACAAGTTAGTAACAATCAAATTGTTATAACATTAAAACCGTTTTTGAGTCAAAATCCTTATGAATCCTGATTCTCTCCGCACTTTGGGCGTACCGCCGAATGCTTGGAAAGTTGATGCCAAAATTGCCGATATCACCCGATCGCCGATCGCGCCTCAACCTGTTACCCTGGAAACAGAAACTAAAACCCTGCGTTTGGACTTAGCAAAAGCAGCAATGTTGGTGATAGATATGCAAAACGATTTCTGTCATCCCGACGGTTGGCTAGCACATATCGGCGTAGATGTAACGCCCGCCCGAACTCCAATTAATCCTTTAATAAATTTGCTGCCCAAATTGCGATCGCACGCAGTACCAATTATTTGGATCAACTGGGGAAACCGCCGCGATTTGCTCAATATTAGTGCAGCTTCCCGTCACGTTTACAATCCCACAGGCGACGGCGTAGGTTTGGGAGATCCGCTGCCAAAAAACAACGCCCCTGTACTGATGGCTGGGAGTTGGGCGGCGCAGGTTGTCGATGAATTAAAACCCAAACCGGAGGATATTTGTGTTGATAAATATCGGATGAGCGGCTTTTGGGATACTCCTTTAGATAGTATCTTGCGGAACCTCGGCCGAACTACCCTTTTCTTCGGAGGAGTAAACGCCGATCAGTGCGTCATGGCTACCCTGCAAGATGCTAATTTCCTCGGTTACGACTGTATTTTAGTCAAAGATTGTACAGCTACGACATCTCCTGAGTATTGCTGGCAAGCTACTCTTTATAACGTTAAACAATGTTTTGGTTTTTTGTCAGATTCTCAGGCTATGTTAGAAGCAATTAAATAGCAGTCATCAGGGGAGTATCCCTCTGGAGTGTAAAAAGCGTTTTTTAGGAGTGCGAGAGTCTCGCACACCAAAGCCTATATCTCGCTTCCTGCTCTGACAGCGAACTCTCCTGTGAAATCCATAAACTTTGGAGGTTGAGCGGCGGACTAATGACTCTGGATTTACCACTAATGACAGCAGAAACATAACCACTGACAACTAATAATAAAAAAATGACAAACCAGTGCGTGATTCCTGTTATAAAGTCTCCGAAAGACTACCAAGCATTTCGCATCAGTCCGGGCGATACTAATAGATTAGCTATCGTCTTCGATCCGGTAATAGCTAATGTTTCATTAACAGTTTGCGTGGAGATTTTCGATGTGGGGGGCAAAACTCCTCCCAACCGCCATCTATTCGCAGTAGAAATGTTTTTTGTACTCAAAGGAACAGGGCAAGCAACCTGCGACGGCAAAACAGTTAGTATTCAACCGGGAGATAGTTTGTTAGTGCCTCCAACAGCCACTCACCTAATTGAGAATACGGGCAGTGGACGTTTGTACACTTTGTGCATCATGGTGCCGAATGAGGATTTTGTGGAACTAATTCGCAGCGGTACACCAGTCGAACTCGATGAGGAAGATATGAGAGTTCTCGGGCGATCGGATGTACTCGTATCCTGCTAGGTTTGTAGTAAGGAGTTGAGTGCTTGGATGAAAAGTATTTCATCAGGTTTGTAGTCAGGGCTTCCGTCCTTAGAAGAAGCACTAAAGCCCTGACTACAAACTTTTTTATTTGATATTTTTTAGGATTTATGCTGAAACTTTGTCCGAAAGAAACAGCGTCAATGCTAACTAAAGATGCGGTTCGTTTAGATGCTGACATCTACCGCCCCGATGCGGAGGGCGAATTTCCAGTATTATTAATGCGGCAACCTTACGGAAGGGCGATCGCCTCTACAGTCGTATATTCCCATCCAGCATGGTACGCCAAACACGGCTACATCGTTGTGATCCAAGACGTGCGGGGACGCGGCACTTCCGAAGGCGAATTTAACCCTTTTGTTAGCGAAACACAAGACGGTTTTGATAGCGTCAATTGGGCAGCTAATTTGCCGGGAAGTAACGGCAAAGTCGGAATGTACGGTTTTTCCTACCAAGGCATGACTCAACTCTACGCGGCGGCTGCTAAACCGAGCGCATTAATAACAATTTGTCCGGCAATGGTAGGCGGCAATTTATACGCAGATTGGGCCTATGAAGGCGGCGCATTTTGCCTGCAATCAAATCTCGGCTGGGCAATTCAGCTAGCCGCAGAAACCGCTCGCTTAAAAGCCGATATTTCTGCCTATCAAGCCTTTTATGCAGCTTCGAGAAATCTCCCGCTCTACGATACCGTGCCGGCCCGTCCTGAGATTATTAAAAATTTTGCACCCGACTCATATTATCACGATTGGTTGGATAATTATCGACCGAACGACTATTGGGAAAAGTTATCGCCAAACATCAAAAATTTAGACTTGCCAATGCTGCACGTTGGCGGTTGGTTTGATACTTATTTGCGGGGAACAATCCATCTTTACAAGGAAATGGCGAGCCGGAGTTCCTGTCCGCAGCATTTGATAATTGGCCCTTGGGCGCATTTACCTTGGGGGCGAAAAGTGGGAGCGTTGGATTATGGTTTGGCAGCTTCAAATCCTGTGGATGAGTTGCAAATTCGCTGGTTCGATCGCTTCCTCAAAGGAGTTGATACACGAATATTAGACGAACGGCCGATTTCGCTATTTGAGATGGGGAGGAATGATTGGCGGAAATTTGATCGATGGCCTAATAATAATCATAAATCTTATTTTTTAGCAAGTAATGAACTTGCCGCGATGAGAGAAGATGCGGGTATTTTAACAGATTGTTGCGCGGATGTTGGCACTGATGATATATTCGTCCATGACCCTTGGCGGCCGGTGCCATCCTTGGGAGGGCACGCTGCATTTCCCGCAGGTTCGATGGAGCGATCGACTATTGACTGCCGCACCGATGTGTTAACATACACTTCGGCACCGCTAACAGCAGATTTGCACTTAGCTGGAGATATAATTGTCGAAGTATTTTGTACCGCCGATGCGCCGAGTTTTGATTTGTGTGCCATACTTTCTGAGGTAAAAGATAGCGGCAGCGTCTACAATTTTAGTCAAGGTTACGTGCGGGTGAATTCAGGTGAAATACCTGTAAGAATTGTGCTGCAAACAACTTGTATGCAAATTGCTAAAGGTAATGCGTTGCGTCTGAGTTTGAGTGCGGCTTGTTTTCCCGCTTACGACGTGAATCCGGGAACGGGTGCGCCTCCCGGTGAAGCGCGGGCGATCGATGCTAAAATTATCACGCTGACAGTAAGTTGTGGCGGGCATTGTCCCTCTCAAATTTGGCTGCCAATTGTCGATTAAACCTAGAGCTTATTCAATTATGAGCATTATTTTTCACATCACCCGCAGCCAACAGTGGGAAGAAGCAAAACAAGTTCAATCCTATCGCGGAGATACGCTAGATACAGAAGGATTTATCCACTGTTCGACTCTGCCACAAGTTCTTAAATCTGCTAATAAGTTTTTTGTGGGACAAACAGGATTGCTGCTGCTTTGGATTGACTCGGAAAAAGTAGAATCTGAAATTAAGTATGAATTGGCTGCGGGTGAGAATTACCCGCACATTTACGGGCCGCTGAATGTTGATGCTGTGTTGAAAGTTGTTGAGTTTGAACCGGGTGCCGATGGCAAGTTTGAATTGCCGGAAGAATTAAAAAATGTTGTTTAAAATTCTGATTTTTTAGCATGGTAAACTAACTTTTTAGGGCGGGCTAGAAGCCCACCCCACGGGAAAGTTTAATTTTGTGGAACGGGCATCTTGCCCGTTCTAATTTCTGAAACATATCAATTTAAACTGACTGATTAACCAACTCTGCCGCCAATTTCAGCGCATCTTCGCGAGTCGCAATTCTACCCTCCACCCGCGCTAATTGAATCTCCATTAACAATTCACCGATGCGCGGACTTCTGGGCAAATTCAAATATTGCATTAAATCATTGCCGCTAACTAATTGTGTGGCGTGAGCAATAATATCATCAGCATCCAGATAGCGATTAATTAACCGTGAAATATCCTCAACCGCAACTCCCGCCGCCACCGCCAAAACCGCTAAAACTGGAAATGCTATTCCCACATCCCGAAACAAAAAATACTGTTCTCGCAAAGACATTTCCGCGATTGGTTTTGCTTGCAATTGTGGCAAGTATTTCAAAAGCCCGATCGCACTTTTAATCTCCGCATTGCTGTACTTCAACCGCAGCAACTGCGTTTCAGCAATTGTCGGGTCGGAATCTGCTAAAATAGCCAGCTTCGCGACAGCCAACAAAGACGTTTTAATTGTATCTCGAATCTGATGCCCGAATTCCTTCCCTAATTCCGGGTACATTGCAGCTAATTTGTCAGCAGATGCGTCAATTTTTGTCAAAATATCGAAACGGTCGATCGCACTTTCAAACCAAATCGAAAACAAACCGTCTTCACAACCGCGACAAATCCAAGGAACACCGTCAGGATTGCTCAACAAATAACCCAATTCTGTCCGCACCCGTTCCACCGCTACCCGACTCAACAGCGGCGCTAATTCCCGAATCGCAGATTGAGTTTCAGGTTCGATCGCAAAACCCAACTGCGCCGCTTGGCGGTAAGCTCTTAATAACCTCAGCGGATCGTCCTCCAAATTTGACCGCGAAATCATCCGCAGCACACCCAACCGCAAATCAGTTTGACCGTCCAAAGGATCGATGATTTCTCTTGTAAAAGGATTGTAGGCGATCGCATTTATCCGAAAATCCCGGCGCAGCAAATCCCCCTCCAGACTCCCCCCTTCCGCTTGCGCCAAATCCACCGTACCGCCCGCAAACACCACGCGCGCAATTTGGCGTTCCGCATCCAACAAGACAAATCCACCTTTCGTGCGATCGGCAATTTTTCGAGCAGTCTTCACCGCCCGTGTTAGCATGACAAAATCCAAGTCAAAATAGTGCGATCGGCGGCCCAGCAACGCATCCCGCACCGCACCCCCTACCAGATAAGCAGGCGGTGTCAGCAGTTTCAAATCAAACGGCCAAGTATTAGGAGATAATGAAGAGGGCAAATTAATCGGCATTGCAACAAAAATCTACAAACTTACAAACAATTAAACTCTTGCTACGCTAGATTAACAGAAAGCTCAAATTTCACCAATCTTTTTGAAATGCACAGAGGATATCAAGAATGTGTATTTGTATTAACTGCCACTATGTAGACCGCTGCTTCACCTACCACGCCGTAGAAGAACAGCACGAACAGCTTCACCTCACCGAAACACCCGATTTCGACCCCGTAGAACCCACCATCAACGTCAACATCCGTCCCCGCCAAGACGAAATTGAAATGGAATGGGATGTAGTCGGGTGTCAGAGTTTTAAGCAAGAGACCGGCAAATGGGCAAAATTGCGGCCAGGCGAACTCGTCCCGACTTAAGGAAGAAGGAAGAGGGAAGAAGGAAGAAGGAAGAAGGAAGAGGGAAGAAGGAAGAAGGAAGAACGAAAAAAATAAAACACTCTCATTTTCTTGTTTCTTCTTTTTACCCAATTTTTAATTTTCCATTTCCAATATTCAATTCCCAATTTTCAATTCCCGATGCCCGATGCCCGATGCCCGATGCCCAATTCCCAATTCCCCATTCCCCATTCCCAATTAAAAATCTAAAATCTAAAATCTAAAATCTAAAATCCAATGTGCTATTGCTTAAACCCAACTTGTCAGAATCCGCACAACCCAGGGGATGCAGAATTGTGCCAAAGTTGCGGCTCCAAATTGTTGTTGACTATTGACGCAGAAACACCATCAGCATCTCGCTACCGAACCATAAAGCCGATCGGGCAAGGAGGCTTTGGCCGAACCTTTCTAGCAGTTGATGAAACCAAACCCCTGATTTTTTCGCAGTGCGTAATCAAGCAATTTTTCCCGCAAAATACGGCAGCCGAAAAAGCCGCTCAACTATTTCACCAAGAAGCAGCCCAGCTAGAAACCTTGGGCAAACATCCCCAGATTCCAGAATTAATCGCGCATTTTGAACAAGACGGGAGACAGTATTTAGTACAAGAATTTATAGACGGCAAAAACCTAGCCAGAGAATTAGAACAAAAAGGAGCATTCACCGAAAATCAAATTCGGCAAATCCTCAACGATTTATTGCCTGTGCTCCACTTCGTCCACAAATCCAAAGTTATTCACCGCGATATCAAACCAGAAAATATCATTCGCCGCCGCCTATCTCCAACTCCTTTACCCGCCTTAGAAAATTCCTATCAACCCTCTCCTTTCCAAAAAGATATTGTTTTAGTAGACTTTGGTGCAGCTAAGAAAGTAACAGCAAACGGCTTGCAGCCAACTGGTACAATCATCGGCAGTGCTGCTTATACAGCCCCAGAACAATTGATGGGTAAAGCAGTTTTTGCCAGCGATATCTACAGTTTGGGGGTTACTTGCATTCACTTGCTGACAGAAATTCCTCCCTTCGATTTGTTCGACAGTACAGAAGATTCTTGGGCTTGGCGAAATTATTTGAAAACCGCTGTTAGCGACGATTTCGGCCGCATCCTCGACACCATGCTTCAAAGTGCCACCAATCGGCGCTACAGTTCAGCATCAGCAGTCATCCGACACTTGAACCCCAAACCGATCTATTTAGACGCAGAGCCTGTGCTAGACGCGCCGGAAACGCCCGCAGAACGGGTGGTTACACCTGCGCCCGGTGTGTCGCTTTTCACTCGCCAACAGCAAGCCGAAATTCAGCAAGCTTTGCAAGAGGCGATCGCCCCGTACAATGTTACAATCCAAGTCAGTCAAGCCAAGCAACAGCTCAATATCGTCATCAACAGAACCGAAGACAACCCCGTTTACTATCCGCACTTATCTCAAATAATTGCCACCAGACTCACCGATTTGCAGTTAAATAAAGTCGCAGCCGTGAAGCTGTTGGGAAGAGTCAACAATTCTCGCCGCCCAGAGTGGAAGCAAATATTGCAAATCGATCCCAAGATTAAATTGAGAAACAAACTCGTGCGGCTGCAACACAATCAATTACTCAAGAAAATCGCCCCTGTTGCTACCCAAGAATTTTGGCTGCCGAAGTTGAAAACTCAGGATTTTTGGATAGATGCGCTAATGTTTGCCTTAGTTTGGTTTATCTTTGGCTCTCAAATAGTCATTTTTAATTCTTGGTTTGCGCTAATAGTTACATCGGGTTTTATGACGGTGAAGCATCAAGTTTCCCAACACAAAGAATTTGCGAATAAGAATTTATTTACAAGTTTAGTAGTGCTGTTTTTGATAACTGGGGGCATGGGGAATTCCAGGATTTTAAATACGGGAATATTTGGCATTCTTTTGGGTTGCTTAGTTGTGGCTTTGCCGCTGTTTTTTGTTAAGGAAAATTATCAGTAATCGTGAATAGCAATCCCCAAGACGGAACATCAGTTAAAAAATACGGCTTAGCCCTGCACACAGCTAGTCGCGAACTTGGTTTAGCCATCAGCAATTTTGCCGGGGATTCTCGCTGCAAAACTTGGAATTTGGATCGCGATTTAGCCACTCATTTGCATCAGTATTTAGTCGAGTTTATTCAGCCGCAAACTTGGGCGGAGTTGGCTTTTATTGCGGTGGCGAAGGGGCCCGGAGGTTTCACGGGGACTCGCATGGGTATGGTGACGGCGCGGACTTTGGCTCAACAGTTGGATATTCCGGTTTTTGCGATTTCAACTTTGGCGGCTGTCGCTTGGGCGGAACCCCCCTTTGCGAAGGGGCTTTTGGAATTAGAACCCCCTCAACCCCCCCTTACTAAGGGGGGGCTTTTGAGTGCAGAACCTTCGCTTGGTAAGGGGGGGCTTTTGAATATGGAACCCCCCCAACCCCCCCTTGGTAAGGGGGGGCTTTTGAGTGCAGAACCTTCCCTTGGTAAGGGGGGGCTTTTGGATACGGAACCCCCCCAACTCCCCTTTGCTAAGGGGGGGCTTTTGAGAGAGGATATTGCGCTGCAAATGCCTGCACAGCGGGGACAATTTTTTGGGGCGGTTTATTCAGTTAACAAAGATTCGGGTTTAACTGAGTTGTTTCCTGATACGGTGATGACTCCTGAATCTTGGCAGGAAAAGTTGGATAATTGGGGGAATTCTTATCAGTTAATTGAAGTTGGTAGCGAGTTGGGTTGGTCGGTTTCTAGTGTGTTGGAATTGGCTTATTTGGAGTGGCAAATGGGAAGTCGTCCTGATTGGTCGGATGCTTTGCCTTTTTACGGGCAACATCCGGTTAAGGGACACTGAATATTGGGAATAGGGCATTGGGAATAGGGCATTGGGCATTATTTCGTTTCAGTTAAATCAACTTGTAGAGTGCGTTTTTTTTCCGACCATGCCCGATGCCCGATGCCCGTAAATGATTTATAAGCAATTAAGCAGACTTGATATCGTTGTTTATTTAAGGGCGATACAAACTTCGAGGCAAAAAGTTAATGTTAGGGGGTCTGGACTTTCGGTTCGCAATCGATCGATCTCAGCTCGATCGCAGCCGCGAGATTCCATAAAATCGAGCATCCAGTTCGTTATTGTAGCGAGATCGATGTATTTTGCTCCGAGACAAACAGGGCAAATTTCTGGGCTGAGGGTACCGGTGCCGCCGCATTCGGGGCAATCCCAGTGGCTGGTTACGGGATCGGGGGTAGTTAGGATGTTGTTCATGCTGGGAAAAAGTACGCGCGGCGTAGCTATCGCGCAGGGAATCGCACTACTCGTTCACTTTAGCAAAAATGCCGATCGCCCTGACTTTTTCCTGCCTTAACACTAAGCAGGTTAGTGCCTAAAATTGAAAAAAATACAAAAGGGGTGGCTATGTTCGATCGCGCTCAATGGGTTTTGGCTGGTATGTCGATCGCACTTTCGGTTCAGTTAAGTCAGCCAGTTGCAGCAGTCGTGCCCGTTGGTAAAGTCGTACAAACAGCACAAACTAACAGTAGCGAGGCTGCCCAAAAAGTATATGAAGAAGCAGAGAAACTCTACCAACAAGGGACTGCGGAAGCTTTAAGAGGTGCGATCGTCAAGTTGGAAGAAGCATTAAAGCTGTATAGAGAAGCGGGCGATCGCGGCGGGGAAGCTACCACCCTCATGGGCATCGGCAATGTCTACTCATCATTGGGAGAAAAACAGAAAGCGCTAGAGTATTACAGCCAGTCGCTTTCCCTGAGACGAGCAGTGGGCGATCGCAGCGGGGAAGCCGTTACCCTCACCAACATAGGTCAAGCCTATTCAGAAGTGGGAGAAAAACAGAAAGCGCTAGAGTATTTCAGCCAGTCGCTTCCCCTGTTTCGGGCAGTCGGCAGTCGCGGTGGGGAAGCTGCCGCCCTCAACAACATCGGTCTAGTCTACTCAGACTTAGGAGAAAAACAAAAAGCGCTAGAGTATTACAGCCAGTCGCTGCCCCTGAGACGAGCAGTGGGCGATCGCAGCGGGGAAGCCGTTACCCTCACCAACCTCGGCAATGTCTATT